>CAZDAF010000272.1:0-5586 GCA_964503115.1 uncultured bacterium | reverse complement strand
GTGCAGCAGCGCCGCCTGCTCTATAAGTTCCACTTGATCGGGCGGCAATCCCATACCGCGAGCTATCATGACGGCATATTCCGTGACCCGCTTGGTATGCCCGGAGGTATAAGGGTCTTTGGCTTCGAGAGCGATCACGAGCGCCTGGATGGTTTCCTGAAATACCTGTTTCAGTCGTTCGTACAGCAGCGCGTTTTCGATAGCGATGCCGGCTCGTCCGGCCAGTATGCTCAGGACGAAGCTGTGTCCTTTGAGAAAACGCCGGGCCGGGTCGAATGAATAACCGCACACCAGGCCGGAGATGCGGGACTTAATGAACAACGGTACTGCGAGGAAATATGAAAAGTCGGCCACTTCGGGCATGCTGTCGAAATATCGATCGATTTCAGTAGTTGATGCAAGCAGATGAGACTCTTCATTGAGATCGTCTATTATCTTCTCGCCTCGGATTTTACCGAAAAAGTTTTTTCCCCCCTGTTCAGGCAAGCCGGCCGAGATGTGACCGGCCAACATCTTCCATTCTTTTTCCTCCGAACGCTCGTGGATGGTAACGGCGTCGGCGTTTATTTCGTGCAGAACGGTTCCGAGAATGATATCGAGTATTTCCGGCAGGCTCAAGGTCGAATTCATCGCCTCACTGATCTTGTAGAGGTTCATGATTTCCTTGAGTTGAATGTTTTCCTCTTCGATGCGATGTTGCCTGACACTGCGTTCGACTATTACCTGAACGTCCCTCATCTTGAAAGGCTTTTGTATGTAATCAAAAGCGCCTTTTTTTATGGCCTCGACGGCGCTTTCCACCGTTCCATAACCGGTCATTATAATGGTGCAGACGTGAATGCCCCTGGATTTGATTTGACCTAAAAGCTCCATGCCGGTCATGCCGGGCATTTTCAGATCGGTGAGCACGACATCAAAGGATTGTTCTTCCAGCAGTTTCAAGGCCTCTTCAGCTGTCGCTGCCGTCACAACGTCATACCCTTCCGCACCGAGGAAATCGAAAAGAATGGCCCGGATAACCCTCTCGTCGTCAACAACAAGAATCCTTGCCAGTTTGGCGGTCTGTTCCGCTGTTTCCATTAACTAATTAATTTACCACTGTCGGCAATGCGCGTCAATCCAGCAGGTGCAAGCACCTGCACATTCGCGGCGCCCGTACGGGTTTCGTATTGCCTCATTGCTCGCGCAGAAGGGCCTGCTCTGAACCCGGACAAAGGGAGCGTGGATTGCAAGCCCCTTAGGATCGTATCCGTTGCATCCCGATGTTTGTCCAACCTATTTACCTGTCTTGTCAATTAAAAGATGTTAGTGTCAATCCGGCGCACTCCAAACGCGAGATTAAGGCTACGGCCTTGACAATAGGGTTGGTCTTGTATAGCTTCAAACGAGGGAAGCAGGAGTAGCTCAGTTGGTAGAGCCCCACGTTGCCAACGTGGCTGTCGCGGGTTCGAGTCCCGTCTCCTGCTCTTTTTTTCGGCCAATCGGCTCGTTCGGGCGGCATAGCCAAGTGGTAAGGCAGGGGACTGCAAATCCCTCATTCCTCGGTTCGAATCCGGGTGCCGCCTTTATAGTGCGAATCGGAGCGTAGCGGAGACCCGTATGGGGTTCCGACTGCGGGGTGCGAAGTCGATTATGTATTTCGCACTATTCTTTTTTCGTCCGGGAAACATCTTTACGGGCGAGCACGCGGTAACCGTCGAATCCCATCGCTTTCCAAAAAGCCTTTCCCACCTCGTTGGCCTCCAGGTAATTGAGGTCAACAATCAAAACCGTTTTTGTCCCGAACCAATCCATTGAAGCTTGCAGAAGGACGCTTCCCACACCTTTGCGACGCATTTGGGGTATGACATAAAAATCGGCTATATATCCGCGCCTGATCGGCAAGCACATTTGCGCCACTGTGCGTTTTGCCTCGATGCGAGATATCCACCCATCCAATATGTTTCGACATTTGCCGAGCAATATCACCGGTAGGCGTTTCATGTAACTTGACTCCGATCTCTTCGGTCCGCCGCCAAGCGGGATTAAACCTTCGCCGTAAAGTATTCCCAGGCGGGCCAATCCCACCACTTGTCCTTCCACGTCGGCCAGCAACATATGATTAACCGGCGGGTTCATCATCGCCTTGATAAACCAATGCGGGTCGAAAACGCGATTAGGCGCGGGATGGGGATCTATCGAGAACTGCTCTTGAAGATGCGCGGCGAATAGATCGCCTCCGATTTTCAGATCATCGTCTTTTGCCTCGCGTATTCGAATCTCCATCTGTAGCTTCCCTCCATGGCAGATGGTAACATTTGCGAGGGAAATGTCACGCATGAAAAAGACGGTGTCAAGTGTTGTCGCAATTTTTATGGTAACCCTTTCTTTGGCCTGTTGCGAAAATGGGCGGGCGGGCGAACTGGGGCGCTCCGAAATGATGATGGACACCGTCGTGGACATCAGGCTTCGGGGCTGCGACCGAGAGGACATCGACGCGGCTTTCGCAGAAATGCGCCGGGTTGAGACTACTATGACGAGGTTTTCAGATTCGAGCGAGCTCAGTCGAATTAACGCCAAGGCCGGTAAGGGGCGGACACCGGTTTCCGAAAATATATGGGAAGTGATCGAGATAGCATTGCAGGTTGCAGCCGCTTCGGAGGGAGCGTTCGACCCCACCGTCGGGCCAGCCGTCGACCTGTGGGCCAAAAAGCGTAAAGAACCTCCGACCGAAGAGGAATTGAAAAAAATGAAAATACATATAGGGTGGAGGAAGATAAAAACTTATAGCGGTCGGCGTATATCCCTTGATACCGGAATGTCTCTCAATCTGGATGGCATAGCAAAAGGTTTTGCCGTGGATAAAGCTCTTGATACGCTAAAAAAACGAAATTGCAAAGCGGCGCTTATAAACGCCGGCGGTGACATCGGGTGCTATGCCGCCGATAACTTCCCCGAATGGGTTATTGCGGTGGAGGGAGTGAGTTCGGGCGCGAGCAGGCGGCCTAAAATTAACTTACGAAAAGGCGCAGTCGCCACATCGGGTGAAAAGCGAAGGTTTTATGTTATTGGAAAAATGAAATTCAGCCGCGTGCTGGACCCGAGGACGTTGCGGCCGACTCCCGGGATCGTAACTGCCGCAGCCGCGATCACGAAGACCGTCGCCGAAGCCGACGCATGGGCCACGGCGGCAATGGTGGGGGCTAAAGACATTCTTCATATCGCTGATGCTCATCGTGTGGGTATAGCCCTGGAGAAAAAAGGTGGGGACTGGAATTTCAATCGCGCCTGGCGCCGACGCTTCGAACCGCCTTACCCGCACGGTAAGCCATAATGAAATTCTTCCAGTCGAAGTTCCAGGCCACCTTGAACAACCGGACGAAATATGCAAGATAAATTAACGGAAAACGGTTCCAACGCGGATAGGCTTCCGCCATAAAGGACCGAGGCGGAAATACCACTTGCAAAGTCCTGTACAACCGTTTCATCGGACTGGTTTCCTCGGCGGCGAGGGCCACAAGCCAGCTAAGGTCGCCCGTCCACCGGCCTTCCAGGATGCGCGATGCCGCCATACTCACAAAGTCTCCATCCACTTTACTCTCCACGTCGAACCGAGTCAACGTTTCCGATAAACCGGGCGGCTCGATCAATCGCGCGGCAACCACTACTGCATTCCAGAATGGAGCGTTCGCTCCGGATCGCTCCACGGCGTCCGCAAGGTATTCCCAGTCCAGGCGCCCACCGGCGTATTTCCACATAAATGCGAAATCCACCACAAACTTCAGATAAAGGGGCAATACACGGTCGGGATGATGTAAAGAAACATTCAGGGATAAGGCAAAAAGGGTGTCCTCGAGCGAAGGAATCAGCGCGGCAGGTGTCTCCCTTATCGGCGCAACTCTCTTCCATACTCGATCCTCATCTATATTTAAAGACATCCTCGATAAGGCAAAGTGCACCTCGAGGGGAAAACCGTGCGGACTGATACGGATCGGCAAGTGATGACTCAAGTGCAATTCGCTTTCATGATTATCGATCTTCCACCCGGCGCGATCCAGCATAGTTTCCACCCGGGATATATCGTCTTTCTTTATGAAAACGTCCATGTCGGAAAGCAACCTGAGTCCTTTTTCCGGGTAAACTCCCATCTTGATAAGGGCCAACCCTTTCAGGAGAAGCACCCGGATGTTTTCCCGTGCCGCTTCCTCCAGGAAAAGGTTCAGTTCGTTCAAAAACACTGCGTTGTTCGCTGCTACATAATGATGATATTTTCGCAATTGTTCCTTTTGGGAATCCGGCAATTGGGTCTGAAATCCCCATGACGAAATCAGGTAATCCAGTACTGCCGTCAGCGCCCTGTCGGATACCTCGATTCCACGTGGCGACTCGATCGCCTGCGCCACCATTTCACGAGGCGGCCTATCGCCGACGATATAAGCCTTGAGACATCGCAAAAGAAACTGATTGCCGTTTATCACCTATTTATTTACCTCCCGTGGAAAAGAAAATGTCTCGCGAAACTCACCCGCCTCATCCCCATCCGGCGGAATCGGCTTCCCGTCGAGCGACAGCCAACTGTGCCCTTCGTGGCCACCGGTCGGCTTTTTTTTAACGCCGTAATGAATCCTGACGGGACAGGCGCTCTCGCGAAGGAAACGGTACAATATCAACGAGCGTTTAAGACATGTCGGCCTGAACATGGCCACGTCGCGAAATAGCCACCAGTTGACAAAAACGGACAATTTCCGAGTATCGTAAGACCCGCGGGTATTCAACGGAGTAATCTTCCGAATCATCTCCTCCAACCCGTAAAGGCGCAACATAACGGGCAAAAACAGTATCCAAACAGCTATCCTTAAAAATAGATATACATCGCCGGGAGAAGTGAAGTACTTTCGCGCTTTATCGAAAAAACTATTCAATGCTTTGCAGCTCAAGGATCGACAACGGCGGGAGTGAACTTGGGGCCGACCTTTTGGCCCGGGGCATCATTCAAGAGCCTCCTGTCCACGGCACAGTTGAACGGGTCACAATCGGATATATTGTCGTCACTGTCCGTAAACACAACTCTGTCGGATTGCCATCCCCAATAGGGATTAAAATCGGAGTTTTCCATGCCGGGAAAATACGTATGAGATCCGGGATTATCGGCGTAGTTGTAAGGAAGCGATGACCAATTCGAGGGAATTTCGAGCCGGTGGAGACCGGCTTTCCCGGGATACGCCGCATCGGCGGGCGGGACCCACGCCTCACAGTCCAGGTACCACTGGCACGATGCATTGCAATAATACCTGTAATTCGCACACCCTCCGGCTTTCACTATAACTCCCCGCGAATCCGGCGCTATAGTTGGAATTCCCCAAAGCAGCGAATCCTCCCAGAATAACACCTCCGGCCCCGTCGGCAAGCCCGTAACCGGGTCGGTCGGCATTAAATACAAGTCAAAAGACAAATATTTCAACTCGCTCCCGTGCGCCCAACCGGGGCAACAAGTGGGATTCGGATCCCCCAACGGATACGGCGGTTCTGCATACTTGTACGGCTTACGGCCGAAAACTATGAAGGAACCATCGGGAGCCGCTAATGGGAGGGATTCAAAGACCGGCT
>CAZDAF010000271.1:0-5603 GCA_964503115.1 uncultured bacterium | reverse complement strand
TCGGGCGGTTTTTTATTGTCTCGAAATCCCGGAACCGGAAGGAAGCATCCCGTCGAGAGCGCTGCAACGAGCACCAGCGCAATAGCCGGTAGGAGTGGTAAGTGCTTTCCTGTGGCACGCATATAGTTAACTCCGATTTTCCATAACTACTTTAGTTGCGATGTCAACCGCTTCAGCGGGTGATGAAGCGTGCTTGATGCCGCTTATTTCTTTCCATGCGTCAAGCGCCACAACGGGCGTGCCGACTTTTAATGCGAGCGAAATTTCCGACATGGTGCCTGCTCCGCCGGGAAGAGCTATGACGGCATTCGCAGTCTGGACGATTATCGAATTGCGGGCATGCCCGATGCCGGTGACGATAGGTACATCGACGAAAGGGTTTGCGTCCTCACGGTGAGACCCCGGCAGAATGCCTATGGTGATGCCTCCTTCTTCTTTGGCGCCGCTGCATGAAGCCTCCATCACGCCTCCCAGCCCGCCACAGACCAGCGCAAAGCCTTGCCGCGCTATCAATCGGCCCACCTGTCGAGCGCGATTCTCCCCTTCACCGTCGACGACGGACGAGCCGCAGACCGCGATTATCTTCGAGCGTTTCATTCCATAAACCATTTAACCAGAACAAATCCCCCGATGAGCAGCACCACGAAAACTATCGTTAGGAGGTTGAGGTACTTCTCAATAAAGTCCTTAATACGTTCGCCGAAAAGTCTTATAAGGCCGGCCACCAGGAAAAAACGGGCCGATCTGCTGGCAATCGAAGCCAAAACGAAAATCGGAAAGTTTATCCGGCATGCCCCGGCGGCTATGGTAAATACTTTGTAAGGGATGGGAGTAAAACCGGCAATCCCAACCGCCCATGCATTATATGTTTCATAACGTCTGCGGATCCATTCGTATTTGTCCATGTACCCATAAAAGTCGAATATCGGTTGCCCGATACTTTCCCAAAGCCCATAACCGATGAGATAGCCGAGCATTCCGCCGAGGATCGATCCTATCGTGCAGACGATTGCATAGCGAAAAGCTCGCGTAGGTATACTGATGGCCAGCGCTAACAATAAAACGTCGGGCGGGATGGGAAAGAAGCTCGATTCTGCGACGGCTATGAGGAAAAGGGCCGGAGTGCCGTAGGGCGTTTCAGCCCAGTGAAGAACCCAATCATAAAGCCTGCGAAGCATCCTTAAAGAGGGTATTGGTTTAAGCTTTATTTTTCAAGTGTCTACGGGATTCCGGCTTGATGTCGCTATCTAGTCCAGGTCTTCCAGTTTGATTTTTTCTCCCCACCTGAGTCCGCCGAGTACCGCTTGGGCGATATTTGTTAAATGGTCACCGACGCGCTCCAGGTTGTCGACGAAATCCAGAAACACAACTCCCGCCAGCGGCTGAACGCGGCCTTTTTGCAATCTTTCGACATGGTGGTCGTTGAGCACCAATTGCAATCTGTTGAGTTCCTCCTCTCGTTCCAGTCCTCTTTTCGCCGACTCCATATCGCTTTCAGCGAGCGCACGCATCACGTCCTCCGCCATAGTCTGAGTGGCCACATACATGCGTTGGAGTTCCCTGATGGCTTCGGGGGGAAATTGCAGTTTTTCATCTATGCGCTTTTCCGCGAGTTCCATCAGGTTTTCAGCGAGGTCGCCGATTCGCTCGAGATCATTGACCACATGGAGCAACACGGGCAATGTCTCTGATATCTCGAGACTTATGGGCTGCTGGGACAGCTCGATCAAGTACATGGTTATTTCTCTCTGAAGGTTGTCAATGGCCTCCTCGGTTTGAGTCACTTCCCTCAGGCATTCGGAATCTCCGGAGATAAAGCCCTGGTAAGCATTTTGTGTTGATTCCTGGGCCAACTTTGCCATGCGCAACGCCTCTCGGGTGGCCTGTTGTAATGCCAGGGGCGGAGTGTCGAGCAGGCGCCTCTCGAGATATCGGGGTGTGATGTCCAATTCACCCGGTCGCTCCGGCACAAGTTTGATTGAAATCTTTTCGAGAGTTCCGATGAAGGGTAGAAAAACCACGGCATTAAATACGTTGAACACACTATGGGCGATGGCTATGTGGAACATTATATTCAGTCGGGATATCTCCCCGGGGACGATAGAATCTATTAAGCCCGAGTATCTCCCGGGAAAAATCATAATGAGAACCACCATATATGAAACTCCGATCAGGTTGAACATGGTATGCGCCCATGCCGTGCGCCGTGCGTTTCGATTCGATCCGATGGATGCTATCTGCGCGGTGATTGTGGTCCCGATATTGTCTCCCAATATCAAAGGAATGGCGGTTTGAAGATCGAGAACCCCTTCAAAAGCCAAAACCTGCACAAGCGCAATGGTTGCGCTCGAACTCTGGAGCATCATCGTCATCAGAGTACCGACTAATACGCCGAGGATAGGGTAACGGCTGAAGGCGACGAATATCTCTCGTATGCGTTCGCTTTCTTCGAGTGGCGCAAAAGCCTCTTTCATAAAATGAATACCGAGAAACAGTGTTCCGAATCCCAATAGAACTTCGCCCCAAAATCGGTGGCTCCTTCGCTTTCCGATAATGCTCAAGAGGAATCCTATGCCTATTGCAGGTAGGGCATAATGGGTGATCTTGAAAACGGCCAGAAAGCTGACAAGCCACGCGGTGAATGTGGTACCGATGTTGGCGCCTATTATTACGCTTACGGCTTGTTTGAGTGTCATCAAGCCGGCGTTGACGAAACCGACCACCATCACCGACGTCGCGCTCGAACTCTGGATAAGCATCGTGACGAATGCACCCACCGCGAGGCCGATTACCGGGGTGCTGGTGAGCATTTCCAGCACCTTCTTCATGCGTTCGCCGGCGACATTCTTCAGCCCCTCGCTCATCATCCTCATGCCGAAAAGGAAGAGACCGAGGCCGCCGATCAATGGGAATAAAATCTCCTTGGTCATTTAGCCGATCACCTGATCTTTATGAATTCGCGGATAAGAGTTGATAATATTCTAACAATTAGATTCGCATTGAGCATAAAGGCGAAGAGTGATTTTTTCAAGGCGGGTTTAATCGAAAAAGAATAGCTGTTAAACTACTCGTGGATCGGCGATTATATCAGCCAATCCGGAAGGCGAATTAAGGATGAAGCCCAAAATAAATATCACGAAAGTCAGCCTTTGGTTTGGAGCGCAGCAGGTGCTTCATGATGTTTCGTTAGAGATACCCGAGAAGCGTATTACCGCAATCGTGGGGCCCGCCGGCAGCGGAAAAAGCGCCCTTTTGCGAACCTTAAACCGCATGAACGATACCATACCGAACCACAGGATGGAAGGCGATGTGCTGCTCGACGGTGAGAATATCTACTCGAATGACTTCGATCCCATCGAATTGCGGCGGTGGGTGGGAATGGTCTTTTGGCGTTCGAGGATGTATGAGAATAATATTTTCGACGAAATGGCGCGTAGATTGAAAAATGAAGGTTTAAAGAAGAATTCCGATATAAAGGCGCGTGCGGAAAAAAGCTTGCGTGACGCAATGCTCCGGGACGAGGTGAAGGATAAACTTACGGAAGACCCACAAGCGCTTTCCGAACTCCAGTGGCGAAAGCTTGCTATAGCAAAAACCATCGCTCATGACCCGGAAGTCGTTCTCCTCGATGAACCTTTGCGAACGCTCGAAAGCAACGATATTCGGGAAATGAATGATCTGATTTTAAGTCTCAAGGAACGGTTTACCCTGGTGATGGCGACGAGTTCCGAAGAATCGGCAAAAATCGCCGATTTTACCGCCTTGCTTCAGTAGAAGCATACTCCTACCTCCGCAAGCTCTTTCTCAATATGTATGAGGCCACATTTCTTTGTTACGAAAAAAGCCCCGCCTGTTTGACGGGGCGTTTTGTGTTTTTTGATTATCGCTTTTTTTCAGCTTTCGAAATAGCTTCTCAGCAAGCGGCTTTTGGAAGGGTGCCGCAGCTTTTTGAGGCTTTTCTTCTCGATCTGTCGAATTCTTTCGCGGCTAAGCTTGAAATCGTCGCCGATCTCCTCGAGCGTATGATCGTGCTTTTCACCGATACCGTACCTCATCCGCAGTATTTTCTCCTCGCGCGGCGATAAGCTTTCGAGCAGTTCCTCGACCTGTCTTGAGAGGTGCGAGTTGACCACCTCCTCCTCGGGTGGCAGTACGCTCTTATCCTCGATCAGGTTTCCGAGGCTTATTTCTTCGTATTTTCCGATGAGCTTTTCGAGGCTGACCGGTTCGCGGGCGATCTTTATGAGGCTGATGACTTCCTCGAGCGGCAACTCCATCTCCTCCGCGATTTCCTCCGGGGTGGGTTCTTTCCCGCGCCTCTGGTAGAGCTTTGTGGCGATTTTGTCCACGCGTTTGATTTTTTCGGAAAGGTAAATCGGCACGCGGATGGTCTTCGACTTTTCAGCCAGTGCGCGGATGATAGCCTGATGTATCCACCATGTGGCGTAAGAGCTGAATTTGTACCCCTTGCGGTAATCGAATTTTTCGACCGCGCGGATAAGCCCCAGGTTGCCTTCCTGGATCAGGTCGCTTACGGTGAGGCTTTTGTTGCGGTACTTATTTGCGATTTTCACTACGAGCCTGAGGTTGGCCTCGACAAAGTGATTTCGCTTTTGTTTCACCATCTCGTGCGCGTGACATGCTTCGGAATAGGCCAGCTTAAGCTTCGATGCGCTGGCGCCTGCCTGGCGCTCGGTTCTCCGAATGGCCCTCCGCGCCTTTTTGACGCGCTCGCCGGCGCGGTCCATACCGGTTTCCGTCTTCGAGCGGGTGTTTTCCGCGCGGATAATGTTCAACTCCTCGCTCTCGACCCGTTTTACATATTCGTACAACTCATCGAGGTAAACTTGCTCGGTGGTTTCGTCTATTTCCTCTTTGACGAAGGACAATGAAGAGAGCGTATCGCGGAGTTTATCCGTAAATGCGCTCATCTCCCTGGCGACCTCGATCTCCTGCTCTGGCGTAAAGAGGTTTTTCGAGTCCATTTCCCGGAGATACATCTTCAAAACGTCATAGTACTCGTCCCCGGGCACACCGTTTTCAACCGTCTCCTCTTCAGCCTCGACCACTTCCGCCGCCGCTTCTTTGACGGAAGAAATAATGCCCATTTCGTCGGTATCGCCGGTGGCGTCGACGTTGGATTCTTCCCGTTCTTCTCCCAATCCTGCCGTACGGCGCCTCGGTGCTCTTATTTTCCTGTTCCTTTTGAATAACGGTGGGGTGGTGCCTTTCGCTTTTGCGCTTCGGAGCGCTTTTCCGATGGACCACGAAGGTACGCCGCGTTTGCGTTTGGTTTCGCCCTCGACGACCTTCTTTTCCTCTTTTTTGGCTTTACTTTTTTTCTGTGCCAATAGACCTCCCTTTTGGCGTTACAACAGCCGGGTTGGAACACCTAACAGTCTTTCGTGCATTTTCACTATATAGGATCGTTGTCAGTTTCTGATCTTAAATTTTGCGTTGGTTCGTTCGGAAAAATTGAAACATCATTCCTTCTTTTTTCTGAAGACAAATCCGTCTCTAACCCTTAAGATACTAAAAAGATGGATGAAATTACGGTTCCCCATACTGAACCTTTTCCACCCGCCATCGGAGTGCCGCCTATG
>CAZDAF010000270.1:788-5648 GCA_964503115.1 uncultured bacterium | reverse complement strand
AGCTTATTAAAATAGCCCAAGCCTGGGCCGGCAGAAAAAATTACGATTCCGAACAGGCAAAAAAACTGCGCAAGGAAGCCATAATCTTAAATCATTCCCATTACTTAAAAAACATCCCGGTATACCGGAAGTTTGCCGAAGAAGAGGGGATAGGAGAACTCGACGATATCGAACCGATCAAAAAAGACCTTATGTCCACTGACGACATTTTCAAATCATATAACCAGGAATGGTTGGATGAAAAAGATTTCACAAGAATGAACGGATGGCTCGGAACCATCTATCACGAGCGTATCAATATCGATATGGATGACGTTAAAACGATAGATGACTGGATAAACCGCCTTATCGCCAACGGTATAACATGTGCTTACAGTTCCGGCACGACCGGCCGCTTTTCATTCGTTCCCCGTTGTGAAATGAGCTGGCATCTTTTTACGACCGCACCGGCCTGCTATATCCCTCCCATTTTAACGGTTAGGGGACTGGGAACTTTCTTCCAGAGGTTGGCTATAAATGCGGGGATTAAACTAATTCCGCCTTTTACTTTAGCGGAGTTGGCCGGGAAAATCGGATTGAGCGGTTATGATGGCGTATTTCTGAACTTCAGGCGCGGAAACATGGGTATCCAGCTTGTCGCGCAGGAGTTCGCCAAAATATTTCGTGACGTTGTTTTCATGTATGATACGGATCTGTCAGCTTCGGCGTTGCGTTTAATTACTCGCGGGCCCAAAGACGAAGACGACGAAAAACTACTGTCGGCCTTCCATGCAGAGACAATCGGTAAAAAGGAAGAAAATTACGCAAAAATTATCAATCGATTAAAAGAGTCCAGTGGCAACAATCAAAAAGTGTTTCTGTTTGGCGCGCCATATCAGATAAAAGAACTTGTTGGAATTATCGCGGATAAGGAAGGAAGCATTCCTCTGAAGAAAAAGAGCGTTGTGCTGACCGGTGGGGGATGGAAAAACTTCGAAGGTGAAAGAATAGAAAGAGAAGCACTGGTTCAAATGATCTCGGACACATTCGATGTGCCGGACGACCTTATCATAGATGGGTATTCGATGACTGAAATCAACGGAATACTAACTCAATGCGAGCATGGTCGTTATCACCTCCCGCCTATAGTCGAACCCGTTATATTGAATGAAGAACTGGCTCCGATGGAAGGCAATGACTTGAAAGGAGCCTTCGGATTCCTGGACCCGTTTGCGATTTCATATCCGGGATTCATCGTCAGTGGAGATAATGTTCGGATGTTGGATGAAATATGCCCATGCGGGACTTATGGCCCCGCCTTTTCAGAAATAGGGCGGTCGCCGGGCAGAGAAGTAAAGGGCTGTGGCGGCATCATGGCCTCGGTTCAAGCTTGATGAGATTAACTTTGGCTTTTCAGGCACATAGGTTTGAAAAGGTGAAAGACCATGAAAAAGATATGTAAAGAATTCGATCTCCTCTCGAACGATGAAAACGTCGTAAGACTTCCGCTGCTTATCAAGGGGAAGGTTGTGCCGCCGCCCGCAATAAGCAAGGAGCGGATCGAGGATGCTTTCAAGAATCAAGATCATGACGCCACATATGTGAAACTGGATAACGCACAGGTCTTGCGCGAGCCGGTGATAGATCGGGAAACTATGAAATACACCGGCGATTATATATATCAGGTGATGGCTCAGATAAACCCGATGGATCTTATCGAGTTTGATATAGAAAAACTGGTAAACGGTTTATACGGCATTCATTTTTCCGATGTCCTTTCATATCTGCAATCCCTGCTTGATGCTTTAGGCGATAACAAGGAGTTGGTGGATAATGTTCGGGAGTTGACTCGTGCGACCGCCGAACATCCCGACCCTTATCACGACGCGGCTTTTGCGGGTTTTTCACTGTTGCTTAACGGGGATATGGCGGAATCGATGGTGGATAACGAACTTTCGGCATGGGGCAGGCCCGGCAGAGATTTTCTCGACGGATGGGTGGAAACGCCGGCTGATATTTTTCCAGGGGTGGCCTCACTTATGGGCCAAGACCTTTTTAAAGAGGATATACCCGAGGGAGTTACACCGGGAAAGACCCTTATCCGCGCAATGCCCACTCGACAATTGCATATCACTGCGGGCAACGCGCCGGCCATACCGGTAATTTCCATGCTTCGCGCGATTCTGACCAAATCCGCTGCGGTGATTAAATCCCCTTACGGCGCCACTTTGCCCGGGGCGTTAATCGCCCTCGCAGCGGTTAGCGCCGCGCCCGACCACCCGATCACGCAAAATCTCTCGATCGTCTATTGGCCCGGTGGAGATGAAAGCGTCGAGAATGCGTTTTTCTTGCCCACCGCTTTTGACCGCATCGTAGTCTGGGGCGCGCCTGAAGCTGTGGCCTCGGTGCGTGCGAAGGCCAAGTTCACGAGGACCGTGTGCTTCAACCCGCGTTACGGGTTCAGCTTTATCGGAAAGGAAGCATTTGAAGAAAATCTGAAAAAAGTCGCAATCAAATCCTCCATGGATACCATGATCTGGAATCAAAAAGCGTGTATAGCCTCATTTGTGCATTATGTCGAAGGAACTACGGAACAGGCCGAGGAATATGCGCAAATACTGAAAAATGTTATTTCAAAATGGGACGATTATGCCCCGAACTTCGTATCACGCGACTCCGCAGGATTGATCAAGCGAATGAAGCGCGGCAAATATATGAACGCATCATGGCATATCAATAAAAAGGACGGTGACTTCTCATCGAGCGTGATAGTAATACCCGATAATTTCGATATGATGGATCACCCTTTTTCCCGTACTGTCATTGTTCGCAGGGTGGATGATTTGAAAGACACATTTAAATATCTCCACCATGCCGTTTCCTCGGTGGGCGTATATCCGGAAGCGCGGCGTTTGGAATTGAGGGACTCGATTCTGGCCCGTGGCGTCACTAACGTCCTGCCGCTCGGCCGGATCGAGCGTATGTTTGGAGGTATGGCCCATGACGGTATGATGGTGCTTAACGACCTGGTCGATTGGAAAAACGGATAACATGGTAATTATGGAATAATCCCGATTAAAAAGAAGGAGGTTTAAGATGGTACAGGTGGATGTTTTTTGGTCTTACGCAATCGGTGCGGGGTTCGCCTCCGCAGCGGCGAGGCAACTCAAGGATGAACCGAACACTTTCCAAAACGAGTATTACATGAAAACGCTATTATACTTGGCAATCTTTTTCGCACCCTCGGGGGTGGTGCTTCTATGGGCCTTTACAGGGTGGGAGACGATGTACGTCTGGGACAGAAATACTTTGCCCGCCTGGATTGTACCTATTTTCTGCATCACAAACATAACCCAGGGGATACTGGGTTTTTGGGTTGCGCACAAGTTCATAAAAGCGGGTAAGTATTTCTGGGCGCACGCGCAATGGATTTTCGGATATATGGCGATGTTTTTCATCCTCGTTCACGGCTGGGACGGCACGGGATACCAGCGCTTTTTCACCTATGCTCCCACCGGAAGGGTGGGCTGGATCATCAGTGGAGAAGAAGCTGCAATACTGACTCAAAGTTTCGGTCCATTTGCGGCACTCAAATGGTTGTTCAGTCCGGTAGCGCTTACGTTGTATGCCATGGGTGTGATATTGCTTCCGGTTATGTTCGGCTGGATCGGCAAGTGGGCCAAGGATGGATATATGCTTGGCGATGTTGACAGAGATCGAGCGAGTGCCACAAGCGCCGGAAATCTGATCGCCATAGTCTGCCGCGTGGTGTTTGTATGGGTTCTCGGCTCAGTGATAGTGTGGAGTGTTTTAATCCACTTGCTTGGCGCGGCAATCGGATCGTTGATTTTCATTCCGTTATGCGCGTTTTTCGGCTTCGGCCCTTCGGGCATCTTCAGGAAGGAAATAGATCGGATCACGTTGGAAAATGGAGCTGAGACGGCTCCGATAAGTGCAGCGGCTTCAGCGCGGACATGAAGGCATTAGTCACGGGGGCGGCGGGCTTCATCGGTTCCCATGTGGTGCAGGAACTGATGAGGGAAGAGGTGGAGGTTCGTGCAATGATTTTGCCCGGTGAGGACACTCGTAATCTCGAGGGCACTGACGTTGAGCGTATCGAGGGCGATGTGCGCGATCTCGATGGAATGCGTCATGCGATAAAGGGATGTAATCTGGTTTTCCACCTTGCGGCAATATACTCCCTGTGGCTTCCACGAATGGAGTTGATGGAGGAGGTGAACGTCGGCGGCACCCGAAACGTCCTGGAAGCCTCTCGGCAAGAGGGCGTCGAACGGGTGGTGTACACCAGCACACTCGCCGTGTTCGCGGGACAGGGTTCCGGGATAGACGCAACCGAAGAGTCGCCTTTCGCGCTGGGCGACACCGGCAACATGTATTCGATAACGAAGCACCGGGCTCATCAGGTGGCACTCGAATATGTCGATAAGGGAATGGATATTGTGATAGCGGCGCCTTGCGGGCCGTTCGGTCCGAACGATGTTCAGCCGACGCCGACCGGCAGGTTTCTTTTAAGCCTTGTGAATCTACCTGTATGTCCGATCATTGACTCCACAAACAACATGGTGGATGTGCGGGACGTGGCTCGCGGCCATATACTTGCATGGCGAAAAGGCCGCACGGGGGAAACCTACCTTTTAGGTAATGAAAATCTCCGGGAAAAAGATATGGCGCAGATGGCGATGGAAATCACGGGGCTGAGAAAGCCCGTTGTTTCCATCCCTACGCCTTTGATGAGGCTGGGATCGCATTTCCTGCTGGCGTGGAGCGAATACGTGTCTCGAAAACCGCCGCTGGGGGATCCATCGTCGGTCGAGATAAGCGTTCGGGGTTTGAGGGTGGATTGCTCGAAAGCGTTCAGTG
>CAZDAF010000270.1:0-778 GCA_964503115.1 uncultured bacterium | reverse complement strand
GGCCTGCCGCGAAGACCCATTCGCGATAGCATTCGCGACTCCCTGATTTGGTTTGCACGCAACGGGTACGTAAAGAACAAAAAGGCTCGCAAAAAACTGCTTTCCATGGAAGTTTCATAAGAAAAGGGAAAAGGCGGTATGAATGAAATCGGTATCTGTTAAGAACAACGATGAGCGCGCAAGGCGGGATATAGACCGGACGCGTAAGCTTATTCTCGAGTCTGCAATTCGAGAATTTGCCCGAGTGGGTATGCAAGGCGCTCGGGTTGACGCCGTTGCCAAAAAAGCCGGCGTTAACAAGGCGATGATATATTACATCTTCGGGAGCAAGCAGGAGCTATATCTCGCGGCGCTCGAGGCCCTCTTCGAGGAAAAAACTCGTGGCGCGGACCCTCCCCCGCAAGACGCCGAGCTAATTGAGTTGTTATCGAACTATTTCGACGCATTCGCATCGAACTACGATATTGTCCGAATGTTGTTGCATGACGTCGCCGCAGGCGCGGAAGCACTGAGGGAGCTGAAGCGCCGCCGGCCGGACTTATTCGAGCCTTTCGAGATGGTAAGCGATCTCTTGGCGTCGAGAATAAAAAAGGGAGAAATCAGGTCTATCGATAGTGACAAAGGAGTGGCGCTACTGATTTTCCTGCTTGTTTCCATCGTGGCATTCCAACCGCACATGGACCTGATGAGGGATAAAGGTACCTCCGCCTATAAATCTCTCTCGGACTTGGATTCGTGGAAGTCTTTCCTTGCGGAATTGGTTTTAAAATTGCTGACT
>CAZDAF010000269.1:0-5649 GCA_964503115.1 uncultured bacterium | reverse complement strand
TTCCGGGGGTATATTGGTTTTTTACGGTGGATAAATATATAATGAACATTCGGTGACTGGGCTTAATTGCAATAAAGTGTAAAATGTACTAGGGTTGAAATAGTTATTTCGGCGGTGGATGAAAAGGCTTCACAGCTTCATAGTGCCGTAGTTGATTTTGCCTTGATTTAATAAAGGCGGATTATTAACCAAAGGGCATTAACCATAAACTTTTCAGAAAGGAGGAGAATTATGCCTGAAAGTGTTTACAAAATCATCGAACTGGTGGGGACAAGCGAAACATCATGGGAAGACGCGGCAAAAGGCGCCGTGGAAAAAGCTTCCCAGAGTCTCAAGGAGCTCAGGATCGCCGAGATCGGCGAACTGGATATGAAGCTCGAAGAAGGAAAAGTGGTACTGTTTCGAGCTCGCGTGAAGATTTCCTTTAAGTATCTTGGCGAAGGTTAATCGGATTCAAGAATTCGAGACGTTGGGGGGCCGAGCGAACACTCGGCCCCTCGATATTTTTAACACCTATTTTCCTTCAAGAGATTTCTCTATCTGACGCACGGCGCCGAGGAAAATGTTTCGTGCAATGAGGCTTTTTTCCGCCTCGGCGAGCGCTTGCAGCAATTGGGCCTTCAGGTTACGTGCGTCGGTCTTCAAGTCGCCGCCTGCGTCGATAACGAAGTCCACAAGATGCAATGCGAGTTGGTTGTTGCCTTGGGCGGCAAGTGTCTTGGCGCGTTCGAGCAATTTCGCCGGGTCGCCAGCCAGGTCGACCACTTCGGCGGCGATTTCCCCGCTCGATGACGGGAATAGATGCGAAGCGTTTCCGTCGAACCAGCCGTGATAACGCCGCATGATGGCCTGCACAACAAAATACGGATGGCCGTAGATCGACGGCAAATAAGGGCTTTCGGCGAACTCTTCCGGCCACTCGAAATTTTGCAGGATTTCCTCCTGCCACTTTCCCTCATTCAGCATACCGACCACCTGGTCGTGCAGGAATCGCAACGCACGTGCGACCGTGGCGCAAGCTTTTTTTATCTCACCCGGTTCGGTAATTGCCGGTCCGTGGCCGGGCAACAAAATCTCAGGCTCCTTGCCCGCGATGGCTTCGAGTCCGTCGGCCCACTCGACCTCATAGCGCTGAACCTTGAATGGGTTCCCGATGTTGGGGCAAGACCACACCCACAGGTCGCTTACGCAAACGGTCTTGCGCTCCGGTATCCACATCCACGTCGTGTCGTCCGTTTCTCCCTTCGAGTGTCTCAATTCAAACGTAACGCCCCCCAGCGTGAACGTCATCGCGTCGCGGTAGGTCACGTCGGGGTAGGGGTAATTTCGCACAAACGCGGGCAAGTTATCGGGGATAGCGAACTGAATGCGGTTGATGTTCTCGTGGTAGGGCAGCATTTCCCGGTATCGGTCGAACCTTAAAGGCAAGTTTTCGTGGCCGATAACGATAGGTTTCGGATGGCCGCGCTCCTCGGCGTCCTTGACGATAAACCTTGTGCCGAATGCGTGGTCGGCGTGGCCGTGGCCGTAAACAATATACCGGACGGGCTTGTCCGTGACGGCCTTTAATTCCTCGACAATGCGCGGGCCGTAATGCTCGAACCCGACATCGTATAACACCACCCCCTCGTCCGTCTCGATGATGCATACGTTCGACCACAACTGAAGCATGTGCACACCGCCGCCGAAATGCTCGATCCCACCCTTCATTGATAACAGCGGCATACTGCCAAGTCCCTCATCAGCCGACATAATGAAATCCTCCTTGCCTGTCAGTTTCGTTTTACTTCCGTTCGGAAATTGATATTAGCACATACATATTTCCCGGCAGTCGCCGTAGTTCTCGAATAGCCCGGATTCAAGCTCGGTTCACTCTTGAGCTTCCGCTTTCTTTTCGGGCAGGTTGTATAAATCCTTGAGGGCAAACGGCAAACACAACATACCGATAACGGCCCTGATGACCACTCGGGCGGTCGGGATGAATAGCGTTATCGTGGCGATCTGCTCCTCTGTCGCGTAGTCTGAAAAGAATACCACCCATGCAAAAGTCGTCGTGCCGTAACCCCCGAAAGCCACCGGGAGATTCGATATGACCAGCACATACGGAATGAGCACCATGAATTTGATAAATGGCATCTCGATCCCGAAAGCACGCGCCACCGCGTAATAGCCTATGAACACCGCGATAAAGGCGGGCATCATGATCGCCCATGTCAGCCATCAGTGGCGCGGCTTCGATTGGTTCCACCCTGACCAGAATTCATTCTCGCGTTTTACGATAAGCCGGCTCAGGCCGATATTGATATTGTGATGCCAGAACAGCCACGCTTCGACGAGCCACATGATGTTAAATATGATGTAACCCCACCATACCCACAAATTGACTTGTTTTTCGAGACCCACATCGAGGAATTGTGCCGTCGCCGTGATGACGGCAAGATATACCATAAAACCCCATATCATCAGCCCGATGCGAAATATCTGGATACCGAGCAGCTTGCTCAAGCCGATTTCGGCTTTGCGCACCAGGTACGCGATAAGCCCACCCCGGGCCAGCGAGTTGTTGATGAGGCTCAACAGGTACGTTGCGCCTCTGACGAAAAAGACGTCCTTCACAGGCACGTAGCCGTGAAACCATTGCACGGTACGCTGCGAAATAAAGGAATCCAAAACCCAGTAAACGATCTGGGGAATCACCAGCCCGATCAACGCCAATGGCACACTCGCCTCGGCGAGTATCTCGTACAGACCGCGCCAGTCCTGGTCGCGGAAGTAATAGTAAAGAATGCCCGCCGATACCAATATCGGTACGACGGTTTTCACCCACCCCGGAATACGCCAGGTTCGCTGAGAAGGTTCCTGTTCCATAATTCGCCCGATTAACTTTCCTCTATTCGACCGCCGCCTGTCAAGCCGCTGGAGTATGATCCTGTAACCGGAAGTAAACCTGATCCTGAATTCCGGGGACATCGGAATTATGCAGAATTGTGAATCTTGATTTTTATTTTAAGAACCGGAAAACTTGGTCTTATTTTCTTCGAGCTCTTTCAGCTTGGTGTATTTTGTCCATGCATAAAAGCTGGACAGGAGCGCGTATACGAACCCGGGATAGCCGTCCAGGAAACCCAATCGGAGTATATACCTGACGATGAACTCATAAAACGTTCTGAAGTTTTGTATGAAGGAGAATTTTTTTCCTCTGTCAAAGCGCTCGTGAGCGGCCAGCGATGTGTATCTATTAAACTTGCCGAAATAATCCTCGAGATTGCGATAGCTGTGATGCATAAGCGCGCCGTTAAGCTTACCGACAACATCTTTCACCTCGACGGACGGGTGAGTATCGCTCCCGGAGAAGATAGCTTTATCCTTCCTGAACAGCTTCAACACCCAGTCGGGATATGCGCCGCCGTGCCTCATCAGACGACCCATGAAATAGAGGTCCCGTCGGATAAAAAACCCGCCTGCCTGTGGATCGTCCGGCATCGCCTCGATCATTCGCGCCAATTCCGGCGTAACCACTTCGTCCTGATCCAAAAGTAATATCCACGGCCCACGGGCCAGGCTTGTTGCATACTTCTTTTGAGTCCTGTATCCCGGCCAGTCGTGATGAATTACCCTGTCCGTGAATCGTCTCGCGATGTCGCAGGTGCCGTCGGTGCTGCCCGAGTCCACTACGACTATCTCATCGCAGAAGCTAAGCGGCTCGAGACATGCCTCGATACGATCCGCCTCGTTGAATGTGATTATGACAGCGCTTATTCCTTTCATTGCTTTTTTGCTTTCGCGAGCCTTCGCTCGATTAGTTCAAGGTAAAAGTCGGCGGTTTTGCTTGCAAGCGCCTTACGAGAGTATAGTGATTCGGCGCGTTTCCGGCCCTCGATGCCCATACTTTTTGCCGCCTCCTGCCGCTTTATAAGCTTTTTGATTGCATCCGCCATTGCGGCAGGATTCGCCGGCGGCACGACAAGCCCGGTCTTCGAGTCCTCAACGACGTCCGGTATACCTCCTACACTTGTCGCCACCACGGGCAATTCGCAAGACATATATTCGAGCGCGACGCGGCTGAGCGCTTCGCTGCCCGTGCTCGCTATCACACCTATGTCCAGCGCCGCCGTGCAACGATGCACGTCGGAGCGGCGACCGACGAAAACCACCTTGCTCCTTATTCCGAGTTTTTCCGCTTCCCGCTCGAGGTCGGCAACCTTTACGTTTGTTTCCTCACCGATAATTGCAAAGTACGCTTGTGGAAATTCCTTATTAACCAATGCCGCAGCTTTGAGAAAGTGCCCGTGCCCTTTTACATGGTCGAGTCTTGCCACAAGCCCGACAAGGAGCGCCGAGGTCGGCACGCCCCATTCTTCCCATACGACCCGCGTCGAATCGCCCGGTTTGAATATCTCCGTATCCACTCCGCCGGGTATGGTTTTTATTCGTTCCGGCGGTATTCCCATGGCTTCTTCATGCCGGGCCGCCGAGACACTGTTGGGAGTCACCACGCCGTCTACCATCCGACGGTATATGAACCGGTTGCCCGCGCCGCTTTTAATGGGCCGAATGTCGATCCGCGCGCGAACTATCACAGGCCCCGGCGCCGGCAGCATCATCCGGGCCCCTATGGCTACGTTCATGCTCCATGCCCGATGCGCGCATATAACGTCAGCTTTGACCTCTTGCGCTAGTTCCGCCAGCTTTCTGCTCTCCGCTACCAATCGCCATGTGGAAAAAGTGAAATCGCTTCGCGTCTCAAGTCCCGCTTCACGAGCAGCGACAGCGGGAGGCAAATCGCCTTTTGCCACAAAGACCACCCGCCGGCCCAACTCGACCAGCCCCCTGGACAACGAAACCGCGTACCACGCCCCGACGTTGAACCAGCGGATTTCGTCTATTTGTAAGATGCTGATTTTTCGAGTATTTTCCATCTTCTTCCCGTCCAGTGGGCAACCTTAATCCTTCCGTCGCGAACGCGAATCCTGATGGCTCCGGCCGTGTCCGTCCTTAATGTTTTCGCACCCGACGTGGCAATAAGACTCAAGATTCCTTCATCGGGCGAGTGGCGATAATCCCACCGCTTGCCGCTTACCACCACGAACCGTGGCCCGACCGCATCGAGAAAACGCGGGGCCAGCGAACCTTTAACCCCATGGTGCGGCGCATGCATTACAGTCGATCCAAGGGACTTACTACCGGATACAATCAGCGGCTGCACCTTGTCGTAAGCGTCTCCTGCAAATAAAAATGAGGTCCCCTCATAACTGATTTTAAAAACCAGTGAAGCTGCGTTCACGTCGGAATAGGGAATTCCCCGGGGCTTATAATCCCTGGGCGGCCAATAAACATCAACGCCAAGGTCGCCGAACTGAAAGCTGTCTCCTTTCCCTAATTTTTTCACGGGCACTTCAGCCATATTCGCCGGCCATATTATACGCTCGGCGAATTCAACGGGATACCGCGCGTCAGCCATCCAGATTTCACCTACCCGGAAGTGATCCAATATCCATTCGAGCCCGCCTACGTTGTTGAAATGCGGATGAGTAATCACCACTGCGTCTATATTACGCACCCGCCGGTAAAAAAGATAAGGCCCGACGATCCTTTCCCCGGCGTCGAAGTTCCCGAATCTTTCTCCCACGTCCACCAGCAGGGTTTTTC
>CAZDAF010000268.1:0-5722 GCA_964503115.1 uncultured bacterium | reverse complement strand
CGATCATGGCCAAACAACATTTAAAGACTTTGTACCGTTGAATCGGGAAATGGTCAAAGAGATTGAACGAAACGTCAGGGAAATCTTTGACGAACTGGGCGGCTCGTCGCTTATCAAATCGAGCGGCGACGTTTACATCAAGCCGAATGTTGTCGGAGCAAACGCCTATGTTCACAGCCGACCCGAAGTCGTGGAGGCTGCAATCCGTTACTGGTTCGAAACCGGCGCGCGAAAAGTTTATGTGATCGAGAACTGCACTCAGGCCACTTACACTCGGCTGACATTCGAGCAGGCCGGTTACAACGCGCTTTGCAAACGGACCGGCGCAATTCCGGTTTACCTTGACGAAGACGACGAAGTGGAATACGACTTTAGCGGCAAGAAATCAAAGGCGGAAGACCCGCGTGGTTATGAACTTACGAAGTTCATGATGCCGCGGATCGTCCACGAAAAGCTCATCAAAGAAAAGGACGCCAACTTATACGTGAGCGTTCCAAAGCTGAAAACCCATTCCATGTCCGTAGTCACTTTGGGCATGAAAAACCAATGGGGGTTTCCGATTCACCGCGACCGCAGTCCCGATCATAACTACAACCTTCATAGCAAAATAGTGGATGTCCTTTCCCATGTGCGGCCCGACGTCACACTGATCGAGGGTGTGGAAGGCACCATCTATGGGCATTACCCGGCCGTGGCTCTTGCCGACAGATGTGTAAAACCCTTCAAGGTTTTGGTCGGTGGACTTAATGTGGTAGCAGTTGATATTGTCGGCGCGAGAATCTTCGGCAAGGAAATAGACGACGTTCCACATCTGAAAATCGCTCTGGAAAGAGGATTGGGAGACGGGGTCGGAAGCGAACGGGACATAGAAATAGTTGGGGATTATGATCGATACGACAACCTGGATATTCTCGACGAGTTGTCCGAATACGGTGGAAAGTACCCCGATGATCTGATGCAGGAATTTCCGGAAGACGTAACCATAATAAAAGGCAAGGAAATGGCGTGCCGGGAAGGTTGCGTAAACAACTCTCTTAACAACCTCCAATTGTTTGCTTTCGACCAGAACGGAAAAGGCGGATGGACACTGCTGATGGGAAAGGGCTTTGACGATGAGGTCATTGAAAGCATTAAATGCCCTGTTTTGGTGGTTGGCCCATGCGCGGTCAAAGAGGTGGGGAAAAGGCTTGTGGACAGATTGGGCAAAAACAAGGTTTATTTCAGCCATGAGTGTAACGATCTTACGGCTGTGGTGGAATCGATGTGCCATTTGATGAAAGTCAGCCCCTTTAATCTGGCCCCGCCAATAAATCCAATAAAGGCATTTATCTTACTTGTTAAGTCATGGATAAATAAAAGCAGCGGTCGGATGACCAACCCTTTTGCTAACCTTATCAAGCTCAGATAGAGGAACTGTCGTGGGAAAAAATTGATGGAAAGATTTATTGAAAAATACTCGGACGAGGAGTTCGATTTAATTGTGATAGGCGGAGGTATAACAGGCGCTGCGGTTGCCTATGACACAGCTTCCAGAGGGCTGGACATCGCCCTGGTCGAAAAACAGGACTTCGGCTGCGCCACTTCGTCGGCGACCTCCAAGCTCCTCCACGGAGAGTTCAGATACCCGGCCAACCTCGAGTATGGGCCGGTCCGGGAAGAGATGGTACTGACTCTCAAGGACGTGTTCCTTCGACGGACAGGTATAGGCACGCTCGGATATCCGGGCGATGAAGTTATCGATAAGATCGCGGCTATCGTCGCCGGCGAGCTCAACTGGGACGATGAGCGCAAAACGAATGAGATTTCTCAAATACGGCAGTCTCTCACTCTGTCGCAATAAAAAATCAAAAGGAGTTTGCCATGACACCATCCAAAAAATTCCAGCCCGACTGGAGAGAAGACGTTCCGACCGAGGGGAGCTACCGCTCGATTTTCAAGTACGATCCCCACAAGTTCAAGCATCCAAGCCAGGCGTGGTTCGAGATGTTCAAGAAAGAGTTCGGCATGACCGACGACGACTTCAAGAAACGCCAACCCGGCGGTGACGAACAGGTCAAAATCGACCATAAAATTAATTTAACCGATGACCAGATCAACGCTTTCCGCAACATGGTGGGCGGGGAAAACGTGGCCACCGACGATTACAGCAGGGTCAAGTTCAGTCACGGCAAATCTCTTGACGAAGACCTCGACCTGCGCAAGAACATCGTGCGCAAAGCGCCCGACATAGTGCTTCACCCAAGGGACAAGGAGGATGTGAAAAGGATCGTCGATTATTGCAACACCAACAGAATTGCCATTACCACCTATGGCGGCGGATCGGGCGTGGTTCTGGGTATGAGGGCCGATAAGGGTGGCGTGGCCGTGGTTTTGCGCACTCATATGAACAAGATCCTCGAGGTCAACGAAATCAACAAAACATGCCGGGTCCAGCCCGGCATGATGGGGCCTGATTATGAAGAGGCCCTTAACAAGGCCCCCGAAAAGTTCGGCGCCCGGATCAGGTACACCGGCGGATATTTTCCTCAGTCCTTCGAGCTTTCTTCGGTGGGCGGATGTATCGTAGCCCTTGGATCGGGCCAGGCATCCAGCTATTACGGCGACGCCTATCACATAATACACAGCCAGGAGTACGTCACTCCGGCGGGAGTAATCAAAACCAGCGACATTCCCGGAAGCGCCACCGGCCCAAAAGTGAACGACATTCTCAAGGGAAACGAGGGGACTTTCGGTATCCTGGTCGAAGCCGGCATGAAAATATTCAAACACATGCCGGAAAACCGTCAACGCTTCTCCTTCATGTTTCCCACATGGGAAGAAGCGGTCAAAGCCAGCCGGGAGATATTCCATGGCGAGTTCGGCATGCCGGCAGTCTACAGAATTTCCGACGCCGAGGAAACTGAAATCGGATTGATGCTTAAAGGCTTCAACAGCGGGCTGTTCGATAAATTTCTTAAACTCCGCGGCTTCGAGCCCATGCAGAGAAGCCTTTGCATCGGCACGGTTGAGGGAGAGAAGTCTTTCGCCAAGAACGTCAAAAAACAACTGAGTAAAATCGCCCGTGCCCACGGCGCCATGTCGCTCACGGGATACGCCACCAAGCAGTGGGAACACGGTCGCTACTCGGACGCACACATGAGGGAAGACCTGCTCGACTACAACATCATCCTCGATACGCTGGAGACCGGCGTTACCTGGGACAACCTTCATAACCTGCACAAGGGCGTCCGTTCGTTCGTCAAACAGAGGCCCTGTACCTGTTGTTTAACTCACGCGTCTCATTTTTATCCGCAGGGCACTAACCTATATTTCATTTTCATGATTAAACCCAAGGATGAAGAAGAGTTCTTCAAGTTCCGCTCGGACATTGTTACAAAAATCGTGGAACACGGCGGCTCAGTCAGTCACCATCACGGCATCGGCAGGATGTTCGCTCCCTGGATGGAAAAATATCTGGGCAAAGAAAAAATGGATGTACTCAGAACCTTAAAAAAACATTTCGATCCCAACAACATAATGAATCCGGGCGGGGTCCTTGGATTGGACGCCGCAGGCACGGACGATTAGTCCATTTCTTGTTCAATAACTTCACGGGTGGGGAAATGAACGATACTTCGAAAAAACCGGATGAATTGATACTGGCCATCGACAGTGGTACGCAGTCGATCAGGGTCGCCCTGATTGATTTATACGGCGCTATCCATGGTCTGGTCAAAACTCCAATCGAACCATATTTCTCCGATCATCCGGGATGGGCCGAACAACGGCCGGAATACTATTGGCAGGTTTTGTGCGAAACCTGCCGGAAAGTAATCGCCGACAGCGGGTCTTTCAAGGATCGCATCGTGGCGGTTACCCTGACGACTCAACGCTCAACTCTCGTCAATGTCGATCGGGATGGCACCCCTCTCCGACCGGCCATTGTATGGCTTGACCAGAGGAAAGCTGACGTTAAAAAGATATTGCCGGCGGTTTCCATTCCCGTTCTTAAGGCGGTAAGATTATATCAGTTTATAGAGTTTGCAACGCAATTTTGTCGATCCAACTGGATCCAGCAGAATCAACCCGATATCTGGGATAAAACCTATAAGTTCTTGTTTGTTTCGGGGTACCTTACCTGGAAGATGACCGGTGAGTTCAAAGATTCTGCCGGAAATATCATCGGGACTATCCCTTTCGATGTAAAAAAGTTCGACTGGGCGGGCAAATGGGATCCCAAGTGGAAACTCTTCCCCATCGAGGAAGAAAAGCTGCCGGAGTTGGTAAATCCCACTGAGAACCTGGGCCGGATAACCGGTAAAGCATCTGAAGAAACCGGTATCCCTCGTGGCCTGCCAGTGATCGCCGCGTCTAACGACAAGGCCTGTGACGTGATCGGCTCCGGTTGCCTTACGCCGGAGCGGGCATGCATCAGTTTCGGTACCACCGCGACTATCAATACCCAAAATCAGAAATATGTTGAACTCCGTCCATTGCTGCCGCCTTATCCGTCGGCGATTCCCGGCCAGTTTTATTCTGAAGTGCCGGTAATGAGAGGGTTGTGGATGGTGTCCTGGTTCAAGGAGGAATTCGGCTTGCAGGAAAGACTCCAGTCTATAGATAAAGAAATTCTTCCTGAAGACCTGTTGGAAAAGTTATTAAAAAATGTGCCTCCGGGATCGATGGGGCTGATGTGCCAGCCCAACTGGACTCCGGGGCCGGAGCTGGAGCAATTCGCGAAAGGGGCGGTAATCGGTTTTGGCGACATCCATACTCGGGCCCACTTATATCGTTCCATCATTGAAGGGTTGGTCTTCGCTCTCAAAGAAGGTGCGGAGCTTACAGAGAAAAAGAACCGGGTTCCCATCACCGAAGTCAGGGCTACAGGTGGCGGCTCCAACTGCGACTCGATTTGTCAGATTACCACTGACGTTTTCGGCGTCCCCGTCCATCGGTCTCACACCAGTGAAACCTCTGCGCTGGGCGCGGCCATAGACGCGGCGGTGGGAATGAAATATTATCCGGATTTCAATACGGCAGTTGCTGCCATGACCAGGGTCGGCAATGTTTTCGAGCCGGACAAAACCAACCAAAAAACATATCAGGATCTCTACCGGAAGGTGTATCTGAAGATGTACAAAAAGCTCCTGCCCCTGTTCGCGGAGATTCAGGATATTACAGGCTACCCGGAATAATTTTGGATATGACCATGAAATATCAATAGATCAGGAGGAGATAAATCATGAAAATGGAACAGGTGATTAACTCGTTCATGAAGCACCCGGCCACCTTATGGATTATCAACAAGTTGGTGGGAGGTATGCCGCCAGGGAGGCGCGGGAGCATGCCGCATCCTTATAAAGACGGATATGATTTTGAGCATTTTAAAAAGTTCATACTCGCTGAGACTGTCGAAGGGCCGGTTCCAATCATCGAGTTGGCCGCGGACTGTGAAATTATGATGGAAGTGACGGGTTGGCATGATTTCCCCCTGGACAAGGGCAAGGAAATTATCTGGAGCATGACGGACATGAGAAACCTGGCTTCGGTGAAAGCCGGGTTAAATTTGATGGACCTGATGGTCGAGTACAGCAAGGCCGTTGGTTACGACTTTGTTACCACCTGGATGATATGTGAGCTGCCCAGAACAACTTATCAACTTTCAAGCAGCACGGTTAAAGGTTCTAACTGGCGGGCCTGGCAGCCGGAGCACGAAGGCTTGATTGCAAACAGGGATAATTTC
>CAZDAF010000267.1:0-5738 GCA_964503115.1 uncultured bacterium | reverse complement strand
TGTCGAACGCGATCTTGACGATATGATCGAAAACGGCTGCAATTTTGTAGTTCACTGTTATTCGGAGCTGGACATGGCCTTTTACAACAAGGCGATGGAAAAAATCGTCCGCATGACCAAGGATCGCGACATGGAGGTCTACATGGACCCATGGGGCTTCGGGGGCATATACGGCGGTGAGACGTTTTCGAGGTTTGTTGCCCAGCGGCTCGATGCGCGCCAGGTCAACGCCAAAGGAGAAAGCTTACCCGCCGCTTGTCCGAATCAGCCCGCCTTTCGAGAATTTCAAAAGCAATGGATCAAGAGGTCGGCCCAATTAGGCGCTGACGTTTGTTTTTGGGACGAGCCTCATTTCTATTTCAACCTCCTCGACCCCACAAAATGGGACATTTGGGCATGCCGGTGCGACGCTTGCAAGAACTTATTTCACGAGCGGTTCGGAACGGAAATGCCGACCGAGTTGACCGAGGAGGTAGTGCGTTTTCGCCGGCAGACGGTGCTCGATTTTATCGAGGAAATGTGCGAAGAGGCCAAGAAACTGGGCATGCGAAACTGCATATGCGTCCTGCCCGATGAGGAAGGAGGTTTGGGTAAGGCCGCCGGTACCGCTTCATGGGAAAGCATTGCGCGTATGCCCGCTCTGGATATTTTCGGCACCGACCCGTATTGGGTGCTTTTTAATAAGGACATGGAGGAATTCGTCAGGAGTAATTCCCTCAGGGTAAAGGATTTGTGCGACCAATATGGCAAAGAACCTCAAGTGTGGGTTTTGGCTTTCATCATACCCGAGGGAAGGGAAGAAGAAGTCGGCGGCGCCGTCGAGGTTATGTACGATGCGGGTATCAGGAATATCGCCGCATGGGGATATAGAGGCTGTCACGTTATAGACATCAAAAGCAAGAACCCGGAAAAAGTGTGGAAAGTGCTGGGAAAAGCATATAAAAAAGTCCAAAAGCTTGATCGGAAACAAGGATAATAGTGCGAAGTTCTCAGTTCTCGGTGCGAGGTTGTCAGTTCTCAGTGCGAAGTTGTTTTTCTTAATACTTCGCACTCAGCACTTCGCACTGAGAACTTCGCACTATATTTCCCCATTTTTGGTATTTCGCTGACAATTTTCGTCAACAACCATTCCTGAGAACTTTCGCATCCGGCCGGCGTTAATCAATAATATCAACGGGTTACCTTTACTGCATATTATGGCACGTATTATGCTTTGATTGTATTGTGAGGGAGGATGAAAACATGATGCCCGTTGGCGTTGAAACCCGAGTAAGCCGATTTCCCTGGATCACCGCCTCGATTATTTTAATAAACATTACGGTGTTCGTGCCTCGGTATTGGATTGGACATGAGGAATATTGGCGGAGTGTAACCCCTTTTATATCCTCACCAATCCACCCTGGCTTGATGACGGCAATTATCTCCATGTTTCTGCACCTTGATGTCTGGCACGTTGTGGGCAACATGGTGTTTTTGTGGTTCTTTGGCGCTGTACTTGAGGATCGTATCGGTCGACTCCAGTTTGCGGGTATTTATTTAATAACAGGTTTTGCATCGTATGGATTGTATCTGGCTTTTTGTTATATTTTTAGGCCGGAGGCAGCTTATATAAGTGGTGTGGGTGCTTCTGGTGCTCTTTATGGCGTCATGGGCGTGTTTTTGTGCCGGTGTTATTTCAGGAAAGTATCGATGTTCACCATGCTTTTAGGAATATGGCCCGCGCTGATTAAGGTACGCGCTTGGGCGTTGATACTTCTCTTTTTCGCCATGGATATTTATTGGGGAGTCAAACAGGCACAAGGGTTTCCGATCCATATAGCTCATTGGGCCCACATAGGCGGCATGCTGGCGGGGGTCGGCCTCGCGCTGGCGGTGGGCTATCGGAAGCGGGGCCGCATAGAAAATTACCGCGAGACCGCTGAAAAGATCGCGAAAGAAGGTACCGCTTTGGGTGAAGCGCAAAAGTGCTTCGAGAAAATAGTTGAATTGGATCCGGGCGACTTCGAGGCGATGACATCTCTAGGCGAACTGCTCAGCCGTTTCAGCCCGACTCCCAAAGGCGAATCGTACTATCGAAAGGCAATTACGAAAAGTTTCGAGGCGGGAAATAAAAACCGTGCCATCGATATATACATGCGTTACATCACGCGCTATCACGGAGTTTTTCCCATTCGGATGCAGATGGAACTTACAAAGGGTTTCATCGCCCGCAACCGCCTCCATCTGGCGGCATTGGGGCTCGAGCGGTGGATCCAACTCAATCCATGTTCCGGCATGCGGAAAACGGCGGCTAAAGCACTGGCCAGTATATATCGTCGCATGGGAGCGATTGACCTTGCCGAAAAAACGCTCAAGCAAGCCGAGCAGCCGTTATCAAATGAAAAAACACCGGCTCCAGCCGAAGCAATACCATCCGCAGTGACATCACCCGCCCGGGCGTGATATTATATTTCCCGACTGCAAGCAGGGCTTGATGTCGGCAACAATATGTAAAAAGGCCGGCGCCAGGCGATATGGTGTCGAATTGCTTTTTTTGAATGACGGGGGAGAAAAAATGCCTTTCAGAATCATCTACCCAGGCATGGCTTTAATTATAGTAGCTCTGATATGCGCACCGTACGCCGCATCACAAAGGGATCGTGTAATCTTTCCGATAGGATATGACGCTCTTGATTACCGGAATACGCTGCCTGTATTGAGAGACCTCGTGATAGCGAGGGAATCGTCCACTCACGACCGGCAAGGCGGTAACGACAACGGCTTCACCAACAAGGCGGAATACGTGCGGCGAAAGTCGCGCCGCGGCACGGTGATACTCGATGTCGAAGGGCCGGGGTGCGTATACAGCCTGTGGTACTCATGGCCGAATCAGCCGCGAATACCCGCTTCCGTCGAGCGGGTATGGGCACGGCGTTTGAAACAGGTAAAAGTCTATTTCAACCGCGAAGATCAACCTTATATCGATCTTCCGTTGCGAAAACTCGCCGGGACGTCTCCGTTTACTTTTCCGCTTTCCATTCATGCCGACCAGTCCACGGGAGGGTATATCACTTATGTGCCGCTGTCGTTCGAAAAGGGTATCAAGATGGAAGTGGATGGGGGCAAAATGCCGCTGTTTTTCTACCACGTCTGGTATCACACATACCCTTACGGCACCGGAGTGAACACCTATACCGGCAAAGAACGTCTCTCATCTGCGATTCTTTCACGGTTATCAGGCCCTGCCGCTCCAATACCGCCGGATCGTCTCGAGCGCGCCATCGATATAAATCTTGCCCCCGGCCAGGAACGGGAAGTCATGGCGTTTAAATCGGGCGGCACGATCCGCTCGATCAGGATGAAGCTTCCTGAAGATGACATGGTGCTGCGCTCCGTACGCTTGCTGATTCGATGGGATGGCGAATCGTCTCCATCCGTCAGCGCGCCGTTGAGCTTGTTTTATGCCGTCGAGAACCGTTTCCGGGAGGAACCCGCCGCAATATCGGAAAACGCGCCTCTCGCCGGGCCGATCATCGGGCGGGACAAGGAAGGCTTCCATTACCTCAACTTGCCGATGCCTTTCAAGCGCAAAGCCGGGTTCGCCTTGATAAACGACGGCGGCAATACGGTTAAAATACAAGAGTTCAGGGTCGAGTTGGATCGTACTGTTTTTCAGGGATTGGGATCGAGCGTGGGCTATTTCCGCACACACTTCAACAGCTCATATAACCTCGAACCGAATCGCGACTATATGCTCGCCCGCCTCCATGGCCGGGGGCATATAATCGGGACTGTGATGGCGGTGGAAGACACTCCGGAGACTTTCCTGGAAGGCGACGAGCGTATTTACACCGACGGCAGCCGGTACCCTCTGATAATGGGCGATGCCACCGAGACTTATTTCAACGGCTCGTGGTATTTCTGGGAAAGCGCTTTCACGTGCCCTTTCCACGGCACGCCGACTTTCAGAATGTATAAAAAGGCTATCGGGGCAAAATCCGACATAACGATGTACCGGTTTCATCTGACCGACCTGGTGCCTTTCCGCAGTGAAGTACGTTTCGGAATACAGCACGGGCCGTTCAGCAACGTGCCCGGCAACTATCGCAGCCTGGTGTTTTATTACGGCGTTTCAAAAAAAGGCCTCAGACGCTCGGACGTTATCAAAATGGGGGATTATATACAACTTACGGCCCATCAATTCCGGCAGGAAGAATCGAAACACAAGCTCGCCGAAAGGTCGGGGTTTTTTGAAGGTGAACACGACGGCAGTTGGTTGGGCGAACTGGAAAAACCCAAATACACATCGCATATGATGTGGAACCTGATCCTCACTGTACGTGGTATTGTCAGCAGGCCGAAAAAAAATTCACCTGAACGAAAGACCTTTTTCTCCAGGGAAGATTCTCAGCCTTATGAATTCATCGTTAAGACTGATCCGCACAATCGTGGCGTGATGCTGAGACGATTGTTCGATCAGAATATTCCTGACCAAAAAGCCGCTATCGAAGTGGACGGCAAACCCGCCGGGACATGGTTCAACGCGGGTCGCAACCGCTGGAAACGCTGGGCGGAGGACGATTTCATTATTGGGCCTTGGTTGACCGAAGGAAAAGATCGACTAACTATACGGGTGATTCCGAAGTCGAAGGTCTTCACAAGTTGCGAGTATCAAGTGTTCTCCCTTATATTTAATGAGTAATGAGCGACATCGAGCACCGACCGGGAAAAAAAATAAGAAAAGCTTTGCTGATTATCCTAACTGCGGTTGTGGCGTTGGCAGCCGTGTTTTTTATATTGCTGGCCGTGGTGTTGTTTGTGTTGCGGCCTCCGGAGTTAATCCCCGTAGATCCGGTCGAGGCCAGGCGATGGATAAAAGAACAACGACGCCAACTGCAGCATGATGGCAGATACAATCCCAACGGCTCATGGAAAGGTCCGCGAGTAGCACTCATTGCAGTTGACGGTCTCGACCTGGATCAGGCAAATCGGTTCGTGGCGGAAGGTCTCATGCCGAACCTGGCACACCTGATGAAGGAAGGAGCAACGGGCAAAATCCAGACTCTCAACCCCGCTCTGTCACCCCGAATATGGACTACAATAGCCACCGGTGTTTTGCCTCAACAGCACGGTATCCTAAACATAATTACGAAAGATTCCCATACGGGCGGAATTGTGCCATTCGACGCATCGCATCGAAAGTCTCCTGCCCTATGGCAGATGGCATCCGATTTCGGGCTGGAGGTTCTGATTGTAAATTACTGGCCAACATGGCCGGCAGAGAAAGTAAACGGAGTTATAATAAGCGATCTGACGTCACAAGCCTTAAGGCACTCGTCCGTTAAAGGATCAAATCTTGAGATAGATTCTTTGGAGAGGTTAACATACCCGCTGGAGGTTTTTGAGGAGGTTTTGCCCCTCATAGTTAAAGAATCTGAAATAAGCGCCGGAGAAATAGCCAAATTTTTTAATGCGTCCGAAAGTGAAATTTCGGATATTGAAGAAAAAGATCGGTGGGGAATGCACAAGAACATTGAAATGCTTAGGTTGGCCCTAGTCTATGATACGTTTTCGATAAGCGCCGGCCTTAAGCTATACAGGGATCGACAGCCGGATTTATTTATGGTGTATTTCAAAGGACTGGATCTTGTTTGCCATCGTTTCTGGAAATATCACGAGCCGGAGAAGTTCCCCACAGTCAGCGGAAATGAAATAAAGGTAGCAGGTAAGGTTATCGAAAGGTATTACCAGTTAGTAGA
>CAZDAF010000266.1:0-5774 GCA_964503115.1 uncultured bacterium | reverse complement strand
TTGGCTATTATTTTTTATTTTTTGTTTCCTCAGACATTCAAATTCGCACCTGAAGGCTTCAAAGATAGTCATACTATTACTGAATACGGAGCTATTAATGTACTTCTGTTATTTTTATATAGTATCACAATAGCATGTTCAGAAGAAATAATATATAGGGGAATAATATTTAGTAACATATATGTCGAAGTTGGAAAACTAAGAGCATATATAACATCAGCTTTGTTATTCTCAATATTACATTTCAAAAGCATAAGAGAGATTATTGGACTTATGATATTTTCAATGCTTTCTTCTTTTCTGCTTCAGTATACAAAATCGATATACATATCGATTCTATTTCACTTTATTGTATTGTTTGTTCTTGAATACAGAAATGGTGTATTTCTATCAATATAGTCAGTGAACAAAACAAAGAGGAATAGAAATAATTGTAAAAAGAATCGTACTATATAAAACACTCCCCATAAAAATCACACTGCCCATTACTCCATTTACACAAAGCAGGTTTTATTCCTTTCCGGGTCTTCCTCCCTTTTGTGGTGCCGGAATTCCGCCCAGTTTCTCTTAATCCTCATCACGGAAAAAAGTTTCCATCCGCTGATTACCTCTTTGGGTGATATGATGCGGCATGCCGAAAGCAACTACACGCGCAAGACGAGGCGTGAAAAAACAATAACATACAACTTAATTTCTAGCAAAAACCCGTATTGTGTCCCCAGATTAAGACTTGTTATTAACCTGTTTTTGTTCTAAATTTCAACATAGATATAAAAGCGGGTTATTGCCAACCAGGTATTTATCCGAGGATTGTTAATGTGAGTTCCCGGAGCCGAAAAAAAAAGCGGTCGATTATTCCGATAATATTGGTGGGTCTACTCGTTACCGTAGTCGTGACGGCGCTGTCAGTGACGGCTGCTCTGGTGACGATTTGGTTTACCACGCATACCGAGGATTTGATGCCTCCCGAAGGCGTGCCGACGCCTCTGGACGGTTCCGGCCGCGCAACCGTTTCACCTGACGTTGTGCAAACGGGCCAACACGTCAAGGGATACACCGTTTCATACACCACCGGCCAATACGGGCTTATGGAAGGCGCTTTCATTCACCTGTTTTATCCCTCCCAGATAATAGTTCACGGCGATAAGGCGCGCGTCTATGTGCCTTACCTTGCCTGGAAAGCCATCAGGGAGTTTATGGATATTTCAATAAGCGCCCACGCTGAAGGGAAAGCCAGGTTAAAGGTTGTGCGACCGTCGCTTACGCGCCGCTTGCGCTTGATTTTCGGTTACTACCGCTCGGAGCGTAAGCACGGCCGACCTGCATACACCGTCAGGGATCTTGCACGGGAACTTGTCCGCAGGACGATAAAAGTCACTAAAGGCGATATCGCGCCCGGCGAGGAGATAACAATACATATTGGTAAATCGAAGGGTATGTCGGCGCCGGATTATGCGGGATGGGTAAACATATCGATGAAAATAGACGGCGACGGCGACGGCATAGCAACCCCTGTTCACGGCAGCCCTCGCGTGGTAGTCATAGGCGCCAAGGCTACCCGATTCAGAGTGGTTGCCGGCAGCGTGGCGAATGTTTGGGAAAAGGTACGCATAATAGTGGAACCGGTGGACGATGACGGCCAAATAGACCCCAATTACACAGGCATCGTTTACCTCGATGCCCCTGAAGTGGCCTTGCCCGGCCAAACGACTTTCGAATTGAGCGACTTTGGCCGAAAAGTGTTCTTTGTCCGCACCTCGAAGGAGGGGATTTTCTTCGTTACGGCGCGGGACGACCACGGAAGAAGGGGAAAGAGCAACCCTATAATTGTCCGGGAATCCGGGCCGCATTTGTACTGGGGAGACCTGCATATTCATACCGTTCTCGGGATGGGTGACAACCCGCCGGAGTCTATTTTGCGAGTCGCGCGTGACGAACTCGGACTGGACTTCGCCGCCGTCTGCATGATAGATAACGATGTGCCGCTCTCCAGCCATGACGGAATAGAGCCGAGCGATGAAACAAACTTCGGATGGAGCCATCTTCAGAAGATAGCCCACCTGTTCGATAAGGCGGACAAATTCGCGGTCTTCCCGGCGTTCGACTGGGCCTCGAACCGGTTCGGGCATAGGCTGGTGATATACAGCCCGGGTGAATTACAGACTGAGTTGTTCAACCATGCGGATACCCGTTTTAATACGGTTGAAAAGCTTTTCGGAGCTCTTGCGGGGCGCAAGGCGCTGGTGATGCCCATCTGGAGCGCGTGGCGAGGTGGAGAATTTATGGGTAAGCGTTACGATTGGGGCCCGGTAAGCGACAGGCATCAGCGGCTTGTCGAAGTTTATTCCTCCGACGGCGCCGTCGAGTTTTACCGTAACCCATATCCGATGCATGGGAGCCGGGAAGTGCCGCGTTTGTTCAGCCCTTCCGATCAGGCGTCGCGTACATCGGGAGCTTTCGTGCGTGACGCATTGGCCCAGGGTGCCAGACTTGGCCTGATAGCGGGCGGCTCGCGCCGTTTTTCGCACGAGCGGGCTCCTTTTTATTCGGGAGGATTGACAGCCGTTTGGGGACAACGCCTTACCAGCTTTGAAATATGGCACGGCCTTTATACGCGGCGCACCTACGGAACGACCGGGGCGCGTATTTATATCGAGTTCAAAGTCGGCGAGGTGGGCCCCGGCCTGGAAATCTCCGCCGCTCGATCCGTTCCGATTGAAGTGTTTATCGTGGGCACGGCGCCGATTGAGAATGCCCAAATTGTGAGGTTCGGATCGAAATACGAGGTAACGCGCTCTTTATCGAGCAAGACCGAGGTGCTGCGAACCAAGTGGATGGAAGTAAATCCACCGAGGGGCGGGTTCTACTTCTTACGCGTCAAGCAAAAGGACGGTCACATGGCTTGGGCGGGGCCGGTGTGGGTGTCGAGGTGATTTGACTCATCGCCATGAAAGTGCTTGTTACAGGTGCGAGCGGTTTTTTGGGCGGGCATATCGTCGAGACGATTCGCAGTTTCGGGAAAGTTATTGCCACCTATTTTTCCGCACAGCCTGAAAATGTCGCCACGGGAATAATATGGCGCCGGCTCAATGTCGCAGATAGCGATTCGGTGTTTGAGCTTTTCGATGCCGAGCGACCGAAGGTGGTGCTGCACGCGGCGGCGATGGCGGGAATATCGAAGTGCGAATCGCATCCGGACGACGCTTCCAGGGTTAACGTAGCCGGCACTGCCAACGTGGCAGGAGCGGCAAAAGAGTTCGGAGCCTACATGATATTGATGAGCACCGACATGGTGTTTGACGGAGAAAAGGCTCCATACACCGAGGAAAGTTCTCCCAATCCGCTTTTTGTTTATGGCCGCACGAAGCTCGAAGCCGAAGCGCAATGCCCGCCTGAAGCTTTGGTGGCCAGGCTGGCGTTGTGTTTCGGCAGGAGCTTGAATCCGATGCGGGCGACTTTCTTCGAAGAAGCGCTTGGCAAAATTGCTATTGGGCGGGAGGCGCTTTTTTTCGAAGATGAGTGGCGCGCGCCGCTTTGGGCGGGCGATCTGGGAAGGCTTATGCCGATGCTTTTAGACCTTCGCCCGGCGGGAATCCTGCACATCGGAGGACCGCAACGTATGACGCGCCTCGATATGGGACGGCGAGCTTGCAACATTCTCGGCCAGGACGTTTCTTTCGTTAAAGCTCTTTCTCGCAGTGACGTTCCCGGCCCGCCGAGGCCGCGCGACTTGACATTCGACACTTCCCGGCTGAAAGAGCTATTTCCGGGTTTCCGCTTTACTGCATTCGAGGAAGCGGTGAGAATTTCGTTCGGGTCGCGCTCAAACCGGGCTTCACCTTGAATTAACACCAATTGCGTTGTAATTTGATATCGAGCCGGAGAAAAACAGGAGGTAAGAAATGGCCAAGGAATTACAGTCGAGCATAGTGGGGCAGTTGTTCGAAATGAAAGCGAATGACAACCCCGAACATCCCATATTCACATTCGAGAACGCTTCCAATCCCGAAGAGCGGCAAACATACCGCGATATACACGAAAACTCGCACCGTTTCGCGCAAGCGCTGCTCGATGCGGGAGTGAATACGGGAGACCGCTTTTCGGTGATGATGCGCAATCATCCTGAGATGATTCACTCGCTGGCGGCGGCGAGTATACTGGGCGCGGTGATGGTGCCTATCGATCCGAGGTCGAAAGGGGACAAACTCGCGTACCAGATATCGAATTCAAAGAGCAAAGTGCTTTTTATCACCGCCGACCTGATCGAACAGGTCGAGGCGTTAGGCGACAAAATCCCGGATGTCGGGCGGATATTTACCATCGAGAAACCAGGTTTCCCAGCCACCGGCGACGTATCGAAATACGCCTTCATCAGGGAAGTGCTCGATGCGCCTTTCAAGCCGGTCGATTACCTGATCGACAGCCCCACCCACCCGCTCGAAATCATATACACCTCCGGCACCACAGGCGATCCGAAAGGAGTAGTTTGCGAAAATATGAGACTCTCTTTCTATTCCTTCCTCGGAAGTTTCTTCGGTTACCAGGAAAAAGACGTCCTGTATAACGGCCTGTCGCTGACTCACGGCAACGCCCAGGCGGTAACTTTCGCGCCCGCGTTAAGCAAGGATCTTAAGGCGATATTCAGCGTCAAATTCACCAAAAGCCGGCTTTGGGACATCACACGCAAGTACGGAGTTACTTCTTTCAGCCTTCTCGGCGGCATGATGTCCGGCATATACAACGAACCGCCCCGGCCCGACGACGCGGATAATCCCGTGAGGGTCGTCGTTAGCGCCGGGACGCCACGGGCGATTTGGGAGACTTTCGAAAAACGCTTTGACGTCAAAATACTCGAATGGTACGGGGCCGTCGAAGGCGGATTCGCTTACAAACCCGTCGGGGAAGGACCTGTCGGGAGCTTCGGAAAACCCGTCGAGACGATTATGGAATTGCATGTGCTTGATGACGACGACAACCCGTGCCCGCCGGGCGTAGTGGGCGAATTGGTCAGCAGACCTAAAATGGGAGATGCTAAAGTCGAGTACTTCGATAACCCCGAAGCAAGCGCGAAAAAAACCCGGGGCGGCTGGTTAAGATCGGGCGATTTATGTCACGTGGACGAGGACGGGTGGTTCTTTTTCGATTACCGAAAGGGCGGCGGCCTGAGAAGGTCGGGAGATTTCATACAGCCGGACAAGGTCGAACGGGTTATAGGCGAACATCCGGACGTCAGCGAAGTGGCGGTTTTCGGTATTCCATCCGCAGGCGGCGCGCCGGGAGAATCCGACATGGTAGCCGCGATAGTGGCTTTCGGAGCAAAAAAGCCCGATCCGGCAAGCATATTCGAGCAGGCTCGAAAAGGCCTCGAACCGAATAGCGTGCCAAGCTACCTGATGTTCCTGGACGAAATACCAAAAACAATCAGCGAAAAACCTCAAGAACGATTTCTGAAAAAGAATTTCGAAGAACATCCCGAATGGGTACATAAGCTCGAGGACTTTACGCGAAAGTAACGAAATTCCCGCTTACTTTCTTTTGGAAAAAAGAAAGCCCATACGGATCTGTAGGATAAGCAAAGAAAACCTTGTTACCGCTTCGCTTACGCTCGCGGTTAGCCCGGCAAGAGTGCCGGGCCTACCACGGCCTAATTAACGCCGGTAGGCGCACACTGCCCGTATGGGACACTCCAGTCGGACATACAAACAATGTCATTCCGAGTCCTGCTTCAGCAGGACGAGGAATCTCAACCTTTCGGTATCTACCCACCGTCGAGA
>CAZDAF010000265.1:0-5781 GCA_964503115.1 uncultured bacterium | reverse complement strand
ATGCTGCTGGCGGCCGCCGAGCAGGTCAAGGTGATCGCCAACTACCTCTCGCACGACCTGCCGGAATACAACGTGGCCGGCGCCAAGCTGACTCGGCGTTACGCCCTGGCGGGGGGCAAGGTGCCGGCCGAGGTGGTCCAGCGGCTGCTGCTGCTGGTCAATCACCGGGAGGCGGCGGTGCGGGCGGCGGCCATCACGGCGCTGCCGGACACCGGCAACGGCCAGGTGGCCGCGGCGGTGCTGGGCCGCCTGGGCCGCGAGGTGACCGCAGGCGTCCGCATCGCCATCGCCGAGAGTCTCGGCCGCTGGGCCGAGGCGCGCGCGATCCAGCCGCTGCTGGGGCTGCTCGCCGACGATCAGCAGGCAGTCGTGATGGCGGCGGTCACCGCTGAGCGCCCCAATTCGTAGCCGCCGTATTTCTCATCAATGGCGTTGGGGCAGAAACCCAGTTCCCAGACCTTATCCAGAAGATCATCAGGGAGTTCTGACGCTTCATCACAATCACGGGCAATTGTGCGGAACTCGTTTTCCGCGAATTTGCGCATCATGTCCTGGATCTGTTTTTGATCCTCATCCAAACTAAATTCAGCCATAAAAGCACCTCCTTGACTAAATCCTTCCGATAATTGCCACCGTCTCCCGGCAGCTTTCATTAACACCTGGGGAGAAAGTACTCCCAAATATCTTCAACCGTTTGAAATTATCCCAACTTCACATGTACAACGCCCCCGATTATACTATTTTGAGTAGGGTTATCAAGTGACCTTGGGATAAATCCTCAAATTTCCATAATCGACCGGCAAATCATGCTATAATCAATCCAGCCGGTGTTTTATTTGAAACTTTGTATACAACTTTTCCGGCGATGTTTCGAAGCGAAACCAGGCGTTATTCGAAACAGTTAAGCGGACGATACCGGGCATGCCGAGATAACTATATCAACGAGGAGGTAATGAGATGAAAACTCGGTTAGCGGTAATTATTTCAGCTATCGTTCTGGCGGGATATATTTTTGCGGGCGAACATTCCGACGAAGCGGGTGAACTCGATATGCCCACCGGCCGGGAGACTAACGCGCATGTCATATTCAGACTTGTGAAATCCATGCCCCATTTCTTTTCAGTGCGTCGTGCGGCAAGAAGATGCGAGAAAAATCTACCGGAAGTGAAAATTCTCCCCACCCTGCCCGGTTCCGAAGAAATATACCAATATGTAAGAGATGTTTGCGCCACTCCTCATCGCAGACCGGGCACGCCGGAAGGGCATAGGGCGGAGGATTACATTGCGGCAAAGTTCCGGGAGTTCGGCCTTTCACAAGTAACCAGGGAACCTATCAATATCACCGTCTGGAACGCTCGCAACTGGAAACTCAAAATCGAGCAGGCCGGCAAGATAATAGACTTCCCCTGTTTTTACGTGGTGAACACCGGCTTCACCGGCCCACGAGGAGTGAGCGGCGAGATGGTTTATGCCGGTATGGGCCGGCCGAAAGATTTCGATAAGGTCGATGTCAAGGGTAAAATAGTCGTTGCCGAGTGTACTTTCCCCGATTTCCCCGTCGGCAGGATTAAGACTATTTTCAACGGAGGTTACTACACATCCGACCCCGGCAACACTTTGAACCGGAAAACGAGCCAGGTGCTTACCTTTGTACGAAGAAACTTCCCACCTCAATACATCGGCCAGGACCCTTGGGAAGGCTCGGTCTATTGGCAAGCTTACCACCGGGGCGCGCTCGGCCTGGTGCTCATACTCAATAACCATCCCGGCGATACCAATAGCCACTATGGGCCTTATGACGGAGTGATGAAACCGCTTCCGGCGCTTTATGTTAGCAGTTACGCCGGCGAAAGGCTGCGCACACTCGTTGCGAACAGGGCAAAAGCGACAATCGTGATCGAGGGCGCCAAAAAGCCGGGCGCCACGCACAACGTTTGGGGTATCCTGCCCGGCCTGTCGGAAGAAACCATCATGGTCACCACACACCACGATTCACCATTTAAGGGTGCGACTGAGGACGGCACCGGTGTCGCCATGGTGCTGGCCCAGGCAAAAGCGTGGTCACAGGCGCCGCTCGAAAAAAGAAAGAGAACCATCCTGTTCGTATGCGCCGCCGGGCACTTCTACGCCGGCATAGGCTCCGAGCATTTCGCAAGGAAACATAAAAACGACCTTATGAAAAACGCCATAATCGACATCAATCTCGAACACCTGGCGGCCAAAGAAGTGGAAGACATAAACGGCAAGTTCGTCCCAAACGGCCGGCTGGCGACTACGGTCATCTTCGTGACTGAGAACCCCGTCGCCATAGCCACCGCCGGCAGAATGTGCCGCCGACACCAACCGCCAAGGACACTGGTAGTTCCATCGACGCTGCTGGGACCGGTTCCACCCGGAGAAGGCGGACATTACCACTCAATCGCCGGCGTGGACATCATTCACTGGATCGGATGTCCCTACTACCTCCTCACCGCGGAGGACACTTTGGACAAGGTTGATAAGAATATGCTCGGGCCGCTGGCCAAGGCGGTCACTGAACTCGTCGGAACATACATGGCGATGCCTTGACCGACCGGCTTAGTGAAATAAATTACGAGGAGTTAAACGATGCTGGAGATTGATTCGGGTCTGGTAGGCACGGAATTATCCGGAATCGAGCGTGAAGTCAGCCGTCGCGATACCACAAATTACGCAGCGGCGTTGAAAGATTTGAACCCTCTATACTTTGACGACACCAGCGATGGAGGTATCGTGGCGCCGCCCATGCTGGCGGTGGCGATCACCTGGGCCATAGTAGGGAATATTCAAAAGCAGCTCGAGGGATCGCTCCCCATGGAGATCGTACCCACCATGGTGCATGGAAGCGAGCATTTGATTTTCCATCGACTCATCATGCCGGGAGACAAATTGCGGATCGGTGGCATAGTAGCGGCAATATCGCCCACCCGCGCGGGCGCTCATCTGGTGATCAGGCTGGATGCTACCGACGAATCCGCCGAGCCGGTATTCACCGAATACAATGGAGCGATATTCCGGGGGGTTAAGTGCGCCGACGCGGGCCGTGGCAAGAATAACTTACCCGAGCCGCCCAAATGGGATGAGCCCTCGAACATGATTTGGGATGTGGAAATTCCCATACCTCGAGAAATGTCATACATATATGACGGATGCACGGATATAGTTTTCCCAATCCACACCTCACCGGCCTTTGCCAGGAACGTAGGGCTTCCCGGCATCATACTGCAAGGCACCGCCACTTTGGCGTTGGCAGCGCGCGAGATCGTCAACCGCGAGGCACAAGAACAACCGGAGCGGCTCCGCGAGATCGCTTGCAGGTTTTCGAACATGGTGATACCGGGATCGAAGATAAAGGTCGAGCTGACAAGGAAGGATGAAAAGGCATCCGATACTCTGCTTGGATTCCGCGTCCTGAACGAACAGGGAGCGGAGGCGGTCAGGTTCGGTTACGCAAAACTTTCCCGATAAAAGCTAATAGCGCAGAAATGCGCCGATATTGCCCATCGCGTCAAGTACCGGGTTGGGCTCACGCACGAAGAAGACCTCGGCCGAGGTCTTCTGCGCATACTCGACGATTTCTTCGACCAGGTCCACAGGATATACCCGCTCCCCACAGAGAATGCATTCGCTCTCCAGGCCCGGCTCGATGACATCGCAGCGCTCGCACTTCCAACCCTCGGGCTTCCATTCGGCTTTGACGATGATCCGCTCCGCACGGCCCTCAATCACCGCCTGGGAGGTCTTTTCCAGTCCGGCCACGGCCAATCCGCGGGAAGCTATACGATCGCGCAGAGCCAGAATCATGCCGGCTTCCTCTTCCTTCTCAGCCTCGAAAAAAACCGGGAAGGCCTTTCTCAAAAGCGTGTTTTCGTCCGTATCCACAGACAGGTCGATAAAACCGACCACTTTGCTTTGCCACTCGCGCGGAAGAGAGTCCGCCAGTTGACGTTTAGCTTCCGCCGAGCCGGCCATTATAATCCGGTTGACGCGCTCCTTGCGAAGGAGTGGCGACAATTCGGCGGCTACCTGGCGTAGGAAATCTTCTATCTTATTTTTCCGGCGCCTCGAATAACGTGCCTGTGACCAGCCGCCTTTTTTCTGATGCCCGAGGACATCGGTTTTGAGAGATTTTTTGTCGGTCACTTGCGACAAGTTGACCAGGTAAAGATGCGCCTGGGAGTTATCCATCAGCACCAGCCCAAACGGCTCCCAATCCTCCTCGAGTTGTACCAATGGCCGGATGTAGGGAGAGGTATCGAGCACGGCGAGGTTTCCGGCCGGACGCGGCAGGTCGTAAGCTTTGAAAAGTTCATGCAAAGGGTCGGCTATAATTACCATTCCCTGATCGCTCAGGTTTCTCTCATCTTCGAAAAACTCACGAGTCTGTCGAAGCGCTTGAAGGAAATTCTCGCGAATCTCTCGATCATCTCGATAGAGATTCCTTATTTCCCGGCCCTTACGGATCAGGAATTTAATATCAAGTCCGCGCTGAGTGTCCAGGTAAACCGTGAACACCGTCGGTCGTATCGAGCTGAACTCCGCCCATTCTCTCAGATCGAATTTAAAATGCACGCTATCGCCCTCCTGATTGCTAATATCGCGATAATTATAGCATGAAAAGGTCCCGAACGGATCGGCATATCGATTATCAAGGTATTGATTTCACTTTGAGAAGAGTGCCTGTGCAATAAAGCCCGCAATCGGCGGGAAAAAGAAGGTGCTGACCAGGCGTATCAATGTAAACTTCCAGCCCAGTATCCCGACTTCCATGGGAAGCCTCGAAACCGCCCAGAGAGACCATCCGGTCAGGTATGCGACCATGACGCCCACTCCCGCACCGGCCCGTAAGAACCCGGCGGCGATGGGCAAGCTTACATACGGGCCTCCGGGCGAAAGGCCGCCCGCAACCGTACCAATGAATATTCCCCTCCAGCCCGACTCCTCGCCCACCCACCTGGCAAGCACTTCATGCGGGATAAGCACCTGAACCATTCCGGCTATGATGAACGCGAATATCAGCAACGGTAGAATCTCGAACGTCATTTGCCCGGCTGATTTAAGACCTTCCACATGTTGGCCCTCGCCCTTGTAGAAACCCGCTGCAAGCAGCGCAATCGCCAACACGCCCATTATTATCGTCGGCACCAGCATCTTCGATTTCCTTCCTTTGCCCGGCTTATTCTTGGTTTTTAGGTTCATTTTTTCGCTAATCCATCAATGCTCAGGGACTGAATTCGCCCTGGATAGTATCAATGCTCTTGATCATGAGAAAAGTAGTTTTGTATAACCGGCGCCGGTGGCGTCCAGCTCGACCTCACTCCATCACGATGCGCTCAAAACGGCCCGAAGGCGGCTGATTATTCCACCTATATTCTCGATCCACTTATTCGAATTTTCCATAACGCAAGATTTTTTTCTCTGCGAGCATTGTCGCCCGTGGATATAATCATCCATGGCCCGAACCTGCGGGATTAGCTTCGGGTTGAAAAACGGCATCAACAGGCCGTTGTGATCCATGACCGCGATAGCCTCTCGAGCGGAAAGGCCCATATACTTCATCTGGTAATAGGCGGCGGTTCTGCCCACGCGGTGGCTTCCGGTGACACACCGGAAGAGAAGCCCTACCCGATCTTCCTTCGCTTTTTCGATTTGCTTGTCGAACCATTTCAGGAACCCTTCGCTCACCGGAGTGAGGTTTTGTTTGACGTTGTATAACACCTTAATGCCGGTGCAGATTCCCTCGGCCTGGTATGCGAACTCGTG
>CAZDAF010000264.1:0-5807 GCA_964503115.1 uncultured bacterium | reverse complement strand
CCATTGTGCTTGAATGTCGATGACGTCCTCGTCCGGCATGAGTAACAACGGCGCTACGCCTGCAAGGGATCCGCCTACGGAGATATGAGCTCCGGGAGGGTAACTCGTAATGACCGTCCATCCGTTATTTGCCGACACCAACCAATCGAAAGGAAAGCGCGGCACTTCCACCGCCGGTACGGTGCGAACGGATTTTTTATGCCAGTTGATGCTTTTCAACCCGACGCTTCCGGAAGGATAAGCTATCGGCGCGGGCAACAGCACGAGGGCGAAATCGAGACCCTCGACATTAGCGACGTCTGCGAAACTTTTCGCCCGGACGAGGTTTTCAGGTCTCAACCCGAATGGCTCAAGCAGGCGTTTTAACTCTTTACCGGTCGAAAGGTTTATCTCGCGATATGCGCCAAGTTCGACCAGCGCCTGATCGTAGAACGTCTTGTAGGCGCCTGAATTTATCAGAGCCACCCTGTAGACGATCATCGGCGTTTGCGCTTCTTTCCGTTTGGCCGCGCACGATGTCACGGCAATAACGGCCGCCAACGTTAAAAAGACCCCGCACATGCAGGGACGTCGGAGCAATCTGGGGAAATGTTTTTTAATGGGTTTTACTCTCCGGTGAATCGGAAATTTCTCTGACGAAAAATACAAAAGCCATCGCCGGCCGCTTGCTCGCGTCCCGCATGGCGAAACATATCTGCTCGAAAGCCCATCCTGCCGCGATCTGTTCGTTGATCGTCTCCTCGATGTGCTCATCGGTAACTACACTCAACTCAACGACTTTATACTCAATCATCAGTGTTATGATTATACCTTAATCTGCATGTGTCTTTCAAGCCGTACAGGAGGCATGGCGCCGGAGAGTTTTGATAATTGGCTAAAGCATCATGCCCTGGACTCGAAATGACAAATAACCCTGAATCCTGTTTATCGACACCCCCGGAATGCCCTTCTTCCTGAAACAGGAGGACAGGCAGTCTTGGCTGCCAAAGTAGCGATAAATCGCTGTCAAAAAATGGCACTGAAGTCGCCGTATCCAAGGGTATTGCTAGTAGCGTGCATAATACACTATATTCTGAAAAGACAATCATCAAAAAAGAAAGGTAAAAAATGATGAAAAGGTTGATATTATCGCTTTTGATAATTGTGGCGCTTTTTATTGTCCTGAGTGTGGGTTTTATTTCCTGCGTTGTTATCGGAAATATAAGGGGCAAAAAAAGGTACGCCAAGTACCGGGAGACGGGGAATGCTCGGGAGTCCATAAGAACGCCGGACGAGCGTTTTTCCAACCTTCCGGGTTACGACTTTGAACCTCATTACATCGAGATCGACGGCCTGCGAATGCATTACCTCGATGAAGGTCCTCGGGATGCCGACCCGGTGCTGCTCATGCACGGCGAGCCGTCGTGGTGTTACCTGTACCGCAAAATGATAGGCCCTATCGTGAACGCCGGACACAGGGTCATCGCGCCGGATTTGATCGGTTTCGGTCGGTCGGACAAACTCATCGATAAGAGAGACCATTCCTACCAGATGCATGTAGATATGATAACCACTTTTATTAAGGAGCTGGACCTTAAAAACATCACCCTCTTTTGCCAGGATTGGGGCGGGCTGATCGGCTTGAGGGTGGCTGCCGAAAACGAGGAGCGATATGCACGTATAATCGCAGCGAATACCGCACTTCCCGGAAGACCTCCACCCCCTGCCGGAGGCGGTGAATGGGATCAGCCTTTGCTTCCCGCAAGATCAGGTATGGGGTTCCTGGTCTGGTTGCTGTACTCGCAATTGGCTCCGGGTTTTACCGCCGGTGGGGTCGTCCAGTTCGGGACTGTTACTGAGCTACCGCCCGAAATCGTTGCGGCTTACGACGCTCCCTTCCCGAATAAGCGCTATCTGGCGGCTGCCCGCATATTTCCCGCTCTCGTCCCGAGCCAGATGGTAGAGAATACCAGAGCATGGGAAGTATACGGTCGATGGGAAAAACCTTTCCTTACCGCTTTCAGTGACAGCGATCCGATATTGGGAGGCGGCGACAAAATATTTCAACTGGTGATACCGGGCACTAAAGGCCAACCCCATACCACCACTATCGGCGCCAGCCATTTCCTCCAGGAAGACAAAGGCGAAGAATTGGCAGACTTGGTTGTGAAATTTATCGCACGGACGCAAGCGAAAAAATGAGCCCTTTTGGGCGCGATGAATTGCGCCCCTACATGCGATGAATAATTCGGACCGGCGTAAGCCGGAGGCTGCCCGTATTGGTACAGCACTTCAATTGTCATTCATCAATCCCGGCTTTGAGGCTTCGGGCAAATTCGCCGACCTTTGCCGCCAGTTCCGGCTCATCTCCTATCTTCTCGATTATTTTGACGATAGCGCTGCCCACCACTGCGGCATCGGAAATAGTCGCTATTTCCCGCACATGCTCCGGGGTCGATATTCCGAACCCCACCGCGACCGGCAAGTCAGTCTCTTGACGTATTTCCTTGATGTGCCTGTCGATATCTTCCCTAAGTTTTTCCCTCGCGCCGGTCACGCCTGTAACGCTCACATAATAAAGAAACCCCGACGCGTGTTTTGCGACGTACTTGCGCCGCTCGGGCGTGGACGTAGGCGCAAGCAGGTATATCACATCAAGGTCGTGCTTTCGGGCCGCATCGCGTAACGGCGCTCCTTCGTCCGGCGGCATATCCACGCATAAAAACCCGTCAACGCCTGCCGAAGCGCTATCTGCCGCGAGCCTGTCCCAGCCGTAAACCAGAAACGGGTTGGCATAGCCGAAAAGCACTATTGGAATTTGGTGCTTTTTCCTGAAGCGCGAGACGATATCGAGTATATCCTCGATGCGAATCGGGTTTTTTAGCGCGCGCTGCGACGCCGCCTGAATCGTCGGACCGTCCGCCATGGGGTCGGTGAAAGGCACACCGAGTTCGATAAGGTCCGCCCCTGCGTTCGCCAGCGCATCGAGTATTTCTTCGGTGCGAGCCGACGTTGGATCTCCCGCAGTCACGAAAGGAATGAACCCCGCGCGTACCTCTTCACGCAAAGCGTCGAACAAAGGCCCGATGCGGCTCATAACTCGCTCCCTCCCTCGCCCAAATGTGCTATGACCGTCTCCATGTCCTTGTCTCCCCTGCCGCTTAAATTCACCAGCACTATCGCGTCGCGAGGCATATCTGCCGCAAGCTTGATCGCATGGGCCACCGCGTGCGCGCTTTCGAGCGCCGGGATCATCCCTTCCGCTCGGGCCAACCTTTCAAGTGCTTCGAGCGCCTCGGAATCGGTTACAGCCACATATTCGGCCCTGCCGGTATCTTTCAGGTAAGCATGTTCGGGACCGACGCCGGGATAATCCAGTCCCGCGCTTATCGAATGAGCTTCGTGCACCTGTCCGCGATCATCATGAAGCAGGTAGCTCATCTGCCCGTGAAGTATACCCAATTTCCCTGCCACAAGCGGCGCCGCGTGCTTGCCGGTCTCGATGCCTTCCCCCGCCGCTTCGACACCGATCAATTTCACTTGATTATCGTTCCGAAAAGTATGAAAGATGCCCATAGCGTTCGACCCGCCGCCGACGCATGCGACCACGGCGTCGGGCAATTTCCCTTCCGCTTCTTCGAGCTGACGTCTGGCCTCGTCTCCTATCACGGTTTGCAACTCTCTCACCAGCGTCGGGTACGGATGCGGGCCTGCGACGGTGCCCATGAGGTAATGCGTGTGTTCGACGGTGGCGATCCAGTCACGCAACGCCTCGTTGAGCGCGTCTTTCAATGTGCGTGAACCGGACTCGACCGGCCTCACGTCCGTGCCCAGCAGCTTCATGCGGAAAACATTCAGCCGTTGGCGCCTCATGTCCTCAACGCCCATAAACACTTCACACTCGAACCCGAACCGTGCCGCTACGGTTGCAGTCGCAACTCCATGCTGCCCCGCGCCTGTCTCCGCTATAAGCCTGCGCTTGTTCATACGCTTCGCCAAAAGCGCCTGCCCGACGGTGTTGTTAACCTTATGCGCGCCGGTGTGGCATAAATCCTCGCGCTTCATATATATCTTTGCGCCACCGGCCTCCTCGGTCAGGCGAGGGCAAAAAGTCAACGGCGTCGGGCGACCGACGTACTCGCGAAGATAGTGATCGAACTCCGCCCTGAAATCGGCGTCCGGCCACCACCGCTCCCAGGCGCGCTCGAGCTCGAGCAGCGCGGGCATGAGCGTCTCGGCGGCATAGCGGCCTCCGTGAATACCGAACTTCCCGACTTCACCCGTTTGCATGTCCGACTTCCTCGAAGAATTTTTTCATTTTTCCATTGTCCTTCCATTCATTGTTATGGCAATGAGTTGAACCACCACTAACATGATACGAACTCCGCGAGCCGCTCGCCCGGATTTGGAGCCGTGACCAGCGCCTTGCCGATCAGAAACGCCCGAAGACCCTTTTCAATGTATCGTCTGACGTCCTTTGCTGATTTAATACCGCTTTCCACTACCGGAACCGATCCCTCGGGCGCCAGCGGCGCCAGCTTGAATGTCATTTCGGGATCTACATCGAAAGTGCGAAGGTTGCGGTTGTTTATGCCCACGACTTCCGCCCCGGCACGAGCTGCAATTTGCATCTCTTCTTCATCATGCACTTCCACCAACGTTTCGATTTCCGCGCGGTTTGCTTCGGCCATCATCATCTCAAGTTTATCAGCACCCAACGCCGCCACTATCAGCAGTGCTGCGTCAGCACCCGCTTCCCGCGCTTCCCACAGCTGGTAGGGATCGATGAGAAAATCTTTGCGCAAAACGGGTACTTGCGCGATCTGGTGAGTCTTGCGTAAATCATCGAGGCTGCCTGCAAAGCCCGGCCCGTCGGTCAACACGCTAATTGCCGCCGCGCCGTTGTTCCGATAAATCCGTGCGAACTCGGTTGCATCGATATTCGGCCTGAGCTTTCCCCGGCTGGGGCTTGCGCGTTTTATCTCGGCGATTATACGCGGCGCCGATCCATCGAGTAGCGCATTTTTCAGGCTCGCGACGGGCGGTAATGACGCGCACGATTCCTTAAGCTTATCGAGTGGAAGGTGCTTGCGGGCTTCTTCCACTTCAAGGGCCTTGCGGGTCAATATGTCGTCCAAAAAACTCATGGAAACCGTTTTTTGTTTAGTACCACGTCGTTATGTTTCATTGCTGAACTTTACGAGCATTTCGAGCGCCTTGCACGCAGCGCCGTTGTCTATTGCAGCCTGCGCGGCTTCGATGCCGCTCTTGATGTCATCATTCAACCCGCCGACCATCAACGCCGCCCCGGCGTTCAGGACGACAACGTTTCTGCAAGGGCCGGCCGAACCGTCGAGCACTTCGTTGATTATCACAGCGTTCCTGTCTGTGGTGCCGCCGAGGAGATCATCGGCCTGGCAAAGGTCCAGCCCCAACTCTTTCGGATCCAGGACATAGTTATTAACCTGTCCGTCCTTGAATTCCGATATGCGCGTCGGGCCGGTGAGTGTAATTTCATCCAGGCCGTCTTCGCCGTGCACAACCATCGCCCGCTTGCTCCCAAGCCGTCCGAGTACCCCTGCCAGCAGTTCCGTCAGTTGCGGCGCAAAAACTCCCATCAGTTGTCTTTGGGCCCCGGCGGGATTTGTAAGCGGCCCCAGCACGTTGAACACCGTCCTGATGCCTATTTCCCTTCGAGGGCCGATAGCGTGCTTCATAGCAGCATGCATGCTCGGCGCAAACATGAACCCTATACCCGCCTCATTAACACACTTGGCCACCACGTCCGGTTCGGCATCCACTTTCACCCCGAGCGCCTCAAGCACGTC
>CAZDAF010000263.1:0-5815 GCA_964503115.1 uncultured bacterium | reverse complement strand
AGTCTATTTCTTTAATAACCCCAACAATCCTTTGAGTAATATAGCGAATATTATCATTTTCATCAAGTTTCCCGGAAAATCGGGCGACTTTTGATGTTGCAAAAAATGTAAAAAAAGAGTATTATGCGGATGGGAGAAAATAGACTATGAATACGATAAGGAAATTTACACTGCTTGTATTGATATTTGCGGTACCGATAATCGCTTATGGCCTTGCGGATGTGAGGGTACTACATGAATTGGGCGGTCATCGCCAAAAGCTGCTCGATTCACCCGGCGACGCTGCTATAGGCGCCGACGGCACTATATACGTGGTGGATTCAGGCAATTACCGTGTGATGTATTTTAATTCAAAAGGTGTCAAACAGGGCGAATTCGGCTCGAAAGGGCGCGATAAAGGCCAATTTCTCGATCCGCATGGAATCGCGTTGCGCGCTTATAAAGTCTTCGTATCAGACGCCAAATCTAACTTAATCCAGGTATTCGACACTAAAGGGAAGTTTCTCTACGCTTTTGGAGGTTCGGGAAAAACTCCGGGGCGACTCAGTACCCCGTGGGGGATTGTCGTCTCCGACCAGGATCGGGTATACGTGGCCGAAAAGGGAGCGGGACGTATATCGGTTTTTACCATCCAGGGCATATATCTCGGGACTATCGGGGAAGACCTCACCTTACCGTCTTACCTCGCCATAGACAGGTCGGGAAAGTTATATGTATCCGACACCAGGAAACAAGCAATAATTGTCATCGATCCGAACGGCAAAATTGTCAAGGAAATCAGTTCGAAACAAAGTGGGATTAGCAATCTCTCGGGAGTCGCCGTAAATGACCGCGGTTGGATTATAGCCGCAGACTGCGGAGGCAGCCGAATAGTATGGCTGGATCCGGAAGGCAAACCCGCCGGCTGCTTCGGCAGCCCGGGCCCCGGTAGGGGCCAGTTTCGCAATTTGTGCGGCATACAGTTGAAACGCGGGGGAACCGTGGCGGTGGCAGATAGCGGAAACAACAGAGTGGCGGTGCTATCGCTCGACACTCCGGCAACATCTCCGATCATCCCCGCTGCGCCGATGTTGCAACGGATTTTCCTGGAAAAGGTTGTTCCCACCGAGATCGTGGACGTGACCTTGGGGAAAGATGGAAAAATATACGTTCTGATGGAAGAGGATGCGCGGGTTGAGGTATACGACCGAAAATTGCAGAAAAAGGGAGTGTTTACTCCGCTGTCCCAAGCATCGAAATCAAAAGGTTCGAGAATAACCGCCGGAGGAAAAAGAGTCTACATTTCAGATAGTGGCACGCATCGCGTACATGTTTATGATCAACAGGGGAATTTTAAGTTTTCATTCGGCCAACGCGGAAAGGAAAAAGGCCGTTTCAACACACCCGGCGGTATTGCCGTAAGCGACAAGGTATATATTGCGGATTCCGGCAATAACCGCGTTCAGGTTTTCAGCCTCGATGGAGTGTACTTATCCGAGATTTCCGATCCTAATATTGATCTGACCCAACCCGTAGATGTGGCTCTAACATCGGACGGAAAAATACTCGTGGCCGACGCCGGAAACAATCGGATAGTCAGTTTCAAGCCGGACGACAGGCTCGCCGGTGTGCTCGCGGGGCCGGACGCAAACCTTTTCGGCGGCTTAAAAGCTCTCAAAGTAGATGCCGACGGGCGTATATGCGTATTAACCGGTGATGAGAAAGAGAAAGTGCTTCTGTTGGACTCCGAAGGGAAACTGTTGATGCGTTTCGGCACTCAAGGATCGTGGTACGGCGACCTTAACGACCCGAAGGGCATGGATGTAAAATACGGCTCGATCTACATTGCGGATTCCGGCAACGGGCGCCTGGCAAAGTTCGTTCTGATGGACGTACCCGCTGAACCCTCCGGGCTGACAATAGTGTCATCTAATGGTTTTTCGACATTACATTGGAACGCAAATACCGAAACATCCCTCGGAGGATACCGGATTTATGCCGTTAACGATTCCGGCAAAAAGAGGGTTTTAGGTAAAACCAAAAAGACCAATTATTCCATACCCATTCCGCTGGAAGGCGGGGAGAGTAAATTCACTATTACAGGTCATTCCCGATCGGGTTTGGAGAGTAATCCCGCTCCGACAATTACCGATTGGGGCCGGTTGGGGCTTGCGGCGCAAAAGAAGGGTGATCATGTACAAGCTGTCGAATATTTCCGTAAAGCGATCGAGAATAATCCCGAAAATCATTTCTGCGTCCTTCAGCTTGGGTTGACGTTCCTCAAACTGGAACGCCTCGACGAGGCCGACACTTATTTCGAGAAGCTTACGGAGACCAAGGAATGGGCGATTGCTTCGCGGTTGGGATTGGGCAAAATAGCCCTTAAGAAAGGAGATCTCCTGGGGGCCGAAGAGCAATTTAAGCGCGCTTTGGCTCTTGATTCTCAGAACTCGGAAACACGTATTTGCCTGGCGGAAACACTCATCGCACGGCGTAAGTGGCAGCAGGCGCTCGATAATGCACGTGAGGCGGCCAACTTGGCGCCGCTTAACTCTCATGCTCACGAAATTCTCGGCCTGGCATACTATCACCAACGGCTTTACGGAAAGGCCGAAAAAGCCATGCTCATGGCCATTTCTCTTGATTCATCGGACCCCAAATTACACTATGAACTGGCCGAGGTTTATATCGCCCGGGGCGACAAAGCTGCGGCAAAGGTTCAGCTTGAAAAAGCCCTCGAGGTGGACCCGAAGTTTATAAAAGCCGGTATAGTCCTCGGGACACTGCTTCTTGAAATCGGTGAAATCGACAGCGCCAGGGAGCAAGCGGATAACGTAATCAAACTCGATCCACAAGCTGCAGGAGGATACCTGCTCAAGGGTAAGGTGCTTTTCGCAAAAGGGGATCGCGAGGGCGCTATCGAGAGTTTCCGAAAAGCCATGTCCATTAACCCCGATAACCCCGATGCTTACGCCAATTTGGCCGGCGCTTATCTCGGGCTCGGAGAGGCTGCGGAAGCGGATCGAGTGCTCACCGAAGCGCGGTCCCGCTTTCCCAAAGACCGCGACATCTCCATCCTGACCGCGGAAGTTCGGCAAGCGCAAAACGACCTTTCGGGCGCATTGGAAGCACTATCCAAAGCAATCGCAATAGATTCGGACTGCATCCGGGCGAGGCTTCTTAAAGGCCGTTTGCATATAAAGCGAAAGGAATACCAGTCCGCCGCCAAGGAATTCGCACATGTCGCCCGTCTTTCGCCGGATGATGTAAACGCTCGAATCGAGTGGGCGGAAGCGCTGAAGCTGGCCGGGAAAAAGACCAAGGCCGAAGAGGTGCTCGTCGATGCCGTTAACATAGACCCGAGTGTGGCGAGCGCACATTTTGCTCTCGGCTCTTTATGGGCGCAAATGGAGGATTATGATCGCGCTTTGCCCGAGTTGAAGCTTGCGGCATATACCGCACCGGACAACCCGCTTTATCATCACATGTTGGGCAAGGCTTATATCGAAGCGGGCGAGCTTGACGGAGCGGTCGAGGCGTTGCGACGCGCTCTCGAACTCGATCCGAAAAACGATGTTATACGTCGCGATCTGGATATGGCCACCGCCTCAAGGGCAAAATATCGACGAAGCGCCAATGTGCCGCCGGTCGAAATCGCCGAAGTCCGAATCGAGCCGGCTTACGCAGCTATACACAAAATTTACGACTCAAGTCCCGTCGGAAAAATTACACTGAGAAACAACAGCCGGGAAGCGGTATTCAAAGTCAAGGTCAGCTTCCAGGTAAAGCGATACCAGCCTACTCCCACCACCACGGTGGTGGACAGGATAAATCCCAGAAAGAGACAAGAAATTCCACTCAAGGCCGCGTTCGGCTCGAAATTGCTTGATCTGCGTGACGATACTCCCGCAATTGGTGTTATAACAGTCGAGTACCACAGGAAAGGAGCCAAACAAAGGTTCAGCACGACCGTGCCGTTCACCATTCATGCTCGCAACGCCATCATATGGAGCAATCGGCGAATGGTGGGGGCTTTTGTCACTCCTACCGACTGGCCCGTCGGCGAATTTGCCAGACAAACGGTGGAAGCGGTGGGCGAAACTCCGCAGGGATTGATCGAGACTCTACACAAGTCCGTGACGATATTCGAGGCGCTCGGCGCGTACCGCATGGGATACCTCGAAGACCCCAACCGGCCGTTCAGCGCGGCGGGCGGGGAAGTCGAACGAATAGATACGGTGCAATACCCTCGAGATACGTTGCGCCTCAGGCACGGAGATTGCGACGATTTGTCGGTGCTTTACAGCTCGATGCTCGAAAACCTGGGCGTTCAAACGGCAATGGCCCTGGTACCCGGCCACATATTGGTTCTGGTTAACTCGGGTTTGGCCGAGGAAGATATGGAGCTTTTAACCGATGACGAGAATCTGGTGATTGTGCACGAGGGCAAAGTGTGGATACCGGTCGAGACCACGCTGGTGGGTTCCGGGTTCACCGAGGCGTGGGTTAAGGGAGCGGAATTCTGCGCCGACGCCGCCAAGCAGGGCAAGCTGGAAATCGTTCCGCTGGAGGATGCGTGGAAGGTATACCCCCCCGCGGGTCTTAAGATGACGCAATGGTTGCCGGACGTGCCGCCTCCGGACGTTTTGACGGAAAGGGTGTCCGCACAGGAAAACATACTTCTGGCGAGAAGCATAGACAAGCAGGTTGCCGAGTTGCTCGCGGCTATCGAGGCCGAACCCGACAACCCAACCCACCGGCTGAGCCTGGGCATACTGTACGCCCACAACGACCGCCTGGATGAAGCGCTGGAACAGTTTCAGGCAGTACTCGAAATAAACCCTAAAAATCCCGATGCCGTTACAAACATCGGAAACGTGCATTACATCAAAGGCGAGTGGGAGGCCGCGCTCGACAGCTACTCAGCGGCGGAGCAGATCAAGCCCGACGACGCGGAGATAAAAATCAATTTGTCACTCGTTTATTACCGGCTCGGCGACCTGGAAAAAGCCAAAGCGAAATTCAACGAGGCAGCCGAGTTGGACCAGGATTTAGCGGACGAAAACGGGGAACTAAAAAAATTACTTTACCATTGAAAAAAGGGGTATAAACGTGGTATACTCAAAAGTAACGGTAAGGAGGGCATGATATGAAATTGAATAATATTCACTTAAAAGGCTTTTTTCGGTTAGCGCTTTTGGCAACGCTGATACTGGCTTTCGGATCGGAAACCGCATATTCCGGCCCGGCCTCGAAAAAAAAGAAAGCCCCACCCAAAGGCCCGGAACTGTATAACCTTGTCTGGAAACGAGTCAAGCCACGGAAACGATCCGTCAGGCGGAGATCGAGAAGAAGCGCGGTTGCAGGCGTGCGCGGAACTAAATCAAAAAAAGGGCTGCAACCTTACTGGAAAGGCAAGAAAGATGTAACTCCGGCCATGCAGGAGTTCATCCGCATTTCCAAGCTCATCAGCAAGAACAAGCACGGTGAAGTTACCAAGCCGCTCGAAGAATGGCTGAAACAATATCCGAAAAGCAAGCTTGCGCCTCGAGTTAAATTGAGCCTCGTACTCAATTACGCCTACCTTGACCGAAAGGATGACGCCACAAAGTTACTCAACCAGTGGCTGAAGGACTACCCGGACAACGAATATCACGCCTTGGCCAAACAACTCCTCACCGACCTCTCAGGAGGAGGATAAGAGCCGGGAATTCCCATACCCGACTTTTCAAATCGAGCTAAAAACTCCCTGAGACAATGGGCTTAAGTTTCTTATTCAGCTTAGGTCTTTTGTTTAACTTTTGTTTTGCTCACATAGACAAAGGATCTAAATCCC
>CAZDAF010000262.1:0-5837 GCA_964503115.1 uncultured bacterium | reverse complement strand
ATGTGCGCGTTGATGACTACCAGCCTGGGATGACGGTCCAGAACGCGTTCCCAGGCGTTCTGCGCCTGCCAGAATTTCACGGGGTCTTCACACCATTTCGTCGGGCACGGTTGTGCGACATGGATCGAGGCGCCGACCATGCCGATTTCTTCCATCTTCGCGAACGTCGGTTCGAACATCGGATCGTCGATCATATCCGTCACGCCGAACCAGAGCTTGTATCCGACGATCCCCTTTTCCATCCATTCGCTAAGCTCATCGGGAGGATACCTCAATCCATCCTGAATGCGGTAGTCATTAATGCAAGGTAAGAATCGGTCCCTGTATTCTTCCTTAACCACCATTAAATGTTCGGAAGCATCTTCGCCGGACCGCCTCTGGAAGCTCAGATTGATCCATATCTCCAGATTGATTTTGTACTTGTCTTTGAGAACATTGCTGACCTCTACATAATCCTTCATTCTCTCGACATCGCCGACGTGGGCATGAGCATCGACTCTCGGAATGCCCGAAAGATGTACATCGGCTCTTACTAAACCGCTAAGAAGTAAAACCGTGACGATACAGGAAACGGTAACATATATAACATGCCTGCTCATAATGTCCCCTTGTCCATGAAAGCATAGAATATCGCAACGGAAGAAATCCGTTCATTATTGTTCCAGCGGTAGAATCTCTATCTTTCGGAACTCGGTAGGATGGCTCTCGGCCTGAAGGGAAATATAGCCTTCAGAGACCATCACATTGTCCCCCTTAATGAGCTTGCGGGCGTCAGCGTCTTTTTCATCGAGCTGCGGCCTCTCGTATTCCAGCACAACTTCACCGTTAATTATGTGCTTGATGAGACCGTTGCCGTGGACTTCGACTTCCGCTTTGACCCATTGGTCGCCGTGATAGGTTTTCGAACGAGATGAAATGCAGTGCCGGGTGACAAGCTGATCCTTTATGACGACGTGCGTGCCCGGCGTACAGAGATTGCCCGTCGAACGCTTATCCTTGCCGTTGCCGCCCAGAAGCTGGACTTCAATGGAAACGGGGAAGTTCTGATCCTTTGTCATACTCTCGGGCGACTGACAGTGTATCATGATCCCATTGTTTCGAAAGGCCCAACCCGGACCTCCGGCCACTTGTTCTCCCACGAACCGGTATTCGAGACGGAGACGATAGCGTGAGAATTTCTCCTTATAGAAAATATGGCCGAATTTCCCGCCGAATTTGTCGTACTGATCGTAAGACACCTTCAGAACGCCGTCTTCCACGCGAAAGGTATTACCGAAATTGTCGCCTAAATCATACCCGGTGATTTTAGGCGTCCAACCGTCAAGATTCTTGCCGTTAAAAAGACTGATCCATCGACCATCGGCGGGTTTAGTCTGCTCTGCCGCATAGCTGGAAAGTGCGATTCCCAAGACAATGTACAGGACCAACAATAATCGACATGTATGCTGTAAGTTCTTCATTTCCAGTTACTCCTTAGATGATCTGTTTCTTGTTCGTTTCAACCTTAGGATACTAACCCTTAATGGATGATACAAGCCTAAAAGTTGCTCTCTTACTTTTTCGGCTGTTCCTCCATCTTCAAGTCATCGATCGGAATAACCGCCAGCTCTGCGTCGTTCAGATTCCCTCGCTCAAGAGCTGCCGAATACACGACGTACAGTTTCTTGCCATATTCAATAGCATACGGATACGCCAGATGCGGTTGTGCTTTTTGCGGATTATCCCGCATCGTCCGATCTGTGATACAGAATATTCGACTGAAAAGCGTCTCGCCCGGGCGGCTCACGGCAATGGCCAGAGGACATCGTTTGAAACCGGCATCCGCCGCAATAGTCCCGATCATGTATCGCTGCCCCGTGGAAAGAACGCCGTCATAGCTGCGCGAGCCCTGGACGACTTCCGTGAGGGTATTTTCCGAACCTTTGTTATGTCCCCAGCAGGCATGAAAGGTACTACGACACTCTTCAGCATTCCATACCTGTAGCCCACCCGACTACAATGTCCAGCCATCTCGATACTTCCTGTGCAAGTACTGGTTGGCGGTCGAGTCGTTCGTGAACGTCATATTCGGGCCGTCCCACTCGAGCTTCTTCCCAAGGCGCATTGCAATATTCCCGAGAAGAGACGTTTCGGTCAGAACACCGCTATGCGCCACGAAATCCGAGCCGGCCGGCTCGCCGCCCCGGCATGCATTGATCCACTCTTTGTACTGTCCCGGCGAACGGGGGAGCACCGTCGGAGGACGCCCATAGCTTTGCATTTTGGATTCGGGAACCAGGCGGTGGCCCATGAGTACCCCGTCCTGGCCAATATAAACGACCCCTGATACCGAACGGCCGGACTCGAGAGCCTTGGGCCGAGGCGGCTCATAGCCCTCGTCGTGCCAGGTTAAGGCAACCGGCGGCATACCGTCGCGTGCGCCGAACGTATATCGTACTCGGAACTTTCTCGGATAGACGTCCGGTCCTAATTCGACGCATTCGGCTTCAACGCTGCTGGGATACGTCAGTTTAAGTGCTTTGAACACGGTCGATAATATGTGACAGCCCATGTCTCCCAGGGGGCTGGTTCCGAAATCGCGCCAGTCGCGCCAACGCCACGGATGGTAAGCCGGATGATACGGTCGCGCGGGCGCAGGCCCGAGCCACGAATCCCAATCCAGGCCGTCAGGGACCGGGGGAGTCTCGGGCGGACGGCTCCCCCACTTCGGCGGATCCCAGAACCGCTTGTTGAGCGCGACGTGCACTTCATGCACCGGGCCGATAGCTCCATCCAATATGAATTCTTGTATGAGGCGGGCTTCCTCAGTCGCTTGCCCTTGATTGCCTAACTGGGTGGCGACTCTGGCTTTGCGTGCGGCGTCTGTGACTTTTCGGGCTTCATAAATCGAGTAAGTGAGGGGCTTCTCACAATACACGTGCTTGCCGCGCTCGATAGCCGCCATTGTCACCATCGCGTGCCCGTGATCCGGTGTGGCGACCATGACGGCGTCCACATCTTCTCGCTCGAGGAGTTCGCGAAAATCAGCGTATGCTCTGCAGCCTCGGTACTCTCCAGCACCTTTCTGTTTGGCGTAATGCTCGTCAACCAGACGCCTGGCCGGATCGCGTCCCCCTAACTTGCGACCTTTCCCTTTCATCCAGTTCCACGAGATGTACCCCCCACCTTCACGGTTGACATCACAGACCGCCACGACCTGCACCTGGTCCATCTGTAGGAAGTTGAAAAGATTGACATGGCCCTGCCCTCCCACACCGATCAATGCCAGCGTCGTTTTATCACTCGGCGATGTATGACTTTTCCCACCAAGTGCGATCCGGGGAAGAATCGCAAATGTTGTTCCGGCAGCGATTCCGCTTAAGAACGTGCGTCGTGAAATCCTGCGGCGGAGCTTGTTTTGGTAATCAATGCCCGAAAGCCCGAGTGTTTTCATAGGGTATCTCCTTGTTTAATCAAAATCGAGCTTTAGAGCAACAGGCGCATAGAATTTAACCGATCGCACCTTCCCTCCCCGCTTCGATTTGAAATGAATTCAAAACTGAATATCTTTCCGTTCGTGTTGTATATTTAATACCCCTTAATCATGATGATCGAGCGGTAAGCAGCTTGCCGCACATCCCTTTCGGGATCTTCATCCTTTGCCTCGCTCAACGCAGCAACGGCAAGCCGATTCTCCGTCCGGCCGAAAGAGATGGCAACCTCTTTGCGACATTCGGGATTTGGATCTGACAATAAGATACTTTCAAGAGCCCGCCTGACCTTGGTGTCATAAGAAAATGCCGCTAACTCTCGAATCGCCCGGAGGCGTTTCTCCTTATCCCCTGTTTCGAGTATTTTAAGTTGTTCGTTTGTTTTCTTCCGCATCGCTTCGGTTAACTGAACGGGAGCGGCGGTATTCCCAACCGTTCGATATCGACACGATCCGACCGAGCTGCGATCAATAATAGTTGGCCTATCGACGGCTACTGGATAGTACCCCCCTATCCAAATCCCCAGACGTGACGAATGTCCGGGCCAAGTGTGACGCCTGGGAAAATGTCTATACCGTCCTGTGTAATATCCGCCGGGCCAGGGATGGTAGGGATGATAGCCGTAATAACAGCCCGGATAACGATAGCCGAAAGACGTCCCAATACTCAAGCCTATAGAGACGCGGGCTTCCACCGGACATGAGAAACAAAGAAGGAAGAATAACAACCCCGCTCCTGTGCAGCCAAGTAGCCTGTTGTTCATTGTCTTTCCTCCCGAAATAATTCTTCCACAACGACCTATTCATCGGGCAGACGACCATCATCCAAACCATCATTGTACCATCGCCCCGTACTTCTGTCAAATCCGTTCGAAATGAGCAACCGCATCAGCATACGCCCTTTAACCCCGCCGCAAATGAACCTGAGACTTCGTCCCATAAAATACGGCAATGAAAAACAAGCCCCGTATCCGCTACTGAAATATCTTGTTTCTCCAGGAGCACCTAAAGCGGTTAGAGGTACTGATCGCACCTGGATTGTGTCGTTTTAATCAAACCGCCGTGTTATTGATCTTGAGTCAGAATTCTTATTGATTTGCTCATTTCTACATGTTTTAATCATTACAAATAACCGTTCCGATGGCTGGGAACAGTCGATTTCCGAATCACAATACAGAAAGGATCCAGTAAATCAAGAAATGCATACGACAGGAAAGCATTGGGATTACCTTATCGTCACGGCCTCGAACAGTGCCCAGGCGACGGCTTACGAATCACAGCTTCGTATTCGGCAACACTTGGGTCTCTTGGAATCCGTACGCGACGTGCGGGTCGTGCCCGATCCGGGCGGTAAACGCGTGGGTAGCGGGGGAAGTACCCTTTGCTGTCTCCTTGAAGTACTCCACCGGGAATTCGGCCGCCATACGCATTCGTCCGACGTCGAAGCTTGGCAAGATATTTTGCAGCACCTGCGCATTCTAATCATTCATGCGGGTGGGGATTCACGTCGGCTGCCGGCTTACGGGCCTTGCGGCAAACTTTTCATTCCTGTTCCGGGTGAAAACGACGGATGCCTGCCCTTAACATTGTTCGACCGACAGTTGCCGACATATTTACGCCTGCCTGCCCCTATGGACGGTGCTGGTCAAATTGCGATCACGTCCGGTGACGTCCTTCTTGGATTCGACGCGGCCACGGTATCATTCGATAGGAAAGGTCTCATTGGCCTGGGATGTTATGCACCGACGGAGCAGGCGAAAAATCATGGCGTCTTTTGCTGTGATAATAATCATCAAGTAACGCGTTTCCTTCAAAAACCGTCGGCGGAAGACCAGCGCAAAATGAATGCGATAAATCCGTACGGTCAATCGCTTCTGGATATCGGCGTCATGAACTTCGACGCCGACACAGCGGTGAAGCTCTTAAAGATTTTTCGTCCTCAACCTCAAACCGAAGATAAACTCACGCTATCCGGCAAAATGGGCCAAGCCGTTATGAAACAGGGTCTTGATTTTTATCGCGAGATATGTTGCGGTATCGGAACCGAGGCCAATCTCACTCATTACATCCGTTCGGTTCGGCAAAGCGGCTCGACATGGGATGAACCGCTTCTGGCCCAACTCTTCGAGTTGATTAGAGATATTCCATTCCATGCGAACGTTGTGCCGCAGTGCGAATTTCTACACTTCGGTACCAGCCGACAAATCATCAGCAGTGGAAATATTTTGATCCAGAATGATTTGGGCTCGACATCGCTGCGTACCTGCTTGAGTATCAACAATGAGATTACCGAGCATGGCCAAATGATGGGCGCGAACGCCTGGGTAGAAGGATGTAGCATCCATTCAAAACTGATGCTCGGCGGCGA
>CAZDAF010000261.1:0-5858 GCA_964503115.1 uncultured bacterium | reverse complement strand
CTCCCGAGGACTATGACCGCGCCACTGATATACTTATGAGCACCTTCAGAAATAAAGGGAGCGAATTCACGGTCGTCGAAGGAGAAGGCGCTTTTTACGGGCCGAAAATCGATGTCAAGCTCCGCGACGCCCTTGACAGACCGTGGCAGTGTGCTACCATTCAATGCGATTTTGCGTTGCCGGAAGCCTTTGATCTTACGTATGTCGGGTCGGACAATGAGCGGCATCGACCTGCAATGCTTCACAGGGTTATTCTCGGCAGCGTCGAGCGTTTTCTGGCCATTTTAACCGAGCACTTCGCGGGGGCCTTTCCATCGTGGATTGCTCCAATGCAGGCCAGGGTGTTGCCTGTGGCGGACAGGTTCAACGAATACGCCGAAAAAGTCGTCCGCAAACTTACGGATGCTCAAGTGAGGGCCGAAGCGGATTTAAGATCCGAAAAGCTCTCTTACAAGATCCGCGAGGCGCAGGCACTAAAAATCCCCTACATGCTCGTTGTGGGGGGACGCGAGGAAGAAGGGGGTACTATCGCCGTTCGCAAACGCACCGGCGAACAATTGCCCCCGATGGCGGTGGAGGAATTCGTGAAAATACTCCATGACGAAAACCCCACGCGCAAAAACATGGGCCTATAACAAGGAGGAGCAATCATCGGCAGAGGAAGCTATCGCGGTAGGCAAGTTCAAAAGGAAGTAGGCCCCAGGGTTAATAAAAAAATCCGGGCTCGTGAAGTCAGGTTGATAGGTGCGGACGGCGCTCAACTGGGTATTTTCCTGCATCAGGACGCGTTGCGAAAGGCGGAGGACGAGGGTTTCGACCTTGTCGAAGTCGCCCCGAACGCCGACCCGCCCGTATGCCGCATCATGGATTACGGGAAATATAAGTATCAAAAACAAAAGAGAGAACACGAGGCCCGCAAGAAACAAACATACATTCAACTGAAAGAGGTAAAAGTCCGGCCGAAAATTAAGGATCACGATCTTGAAATCAAGGTACGGCACATAAGGCGTTTTTTAGAGGCCGGTAATAAAGCAAAAGTAACCGTCATTTTCAGATGGCGAGAGCTTTCACATCCCGAGATGGGAAGAGCGGTGCTTGATCGCATAAAAGAAATGATTGCGGACATCGGGCACGTTGAAAGCGATCCGAAAATGGAAACGAGATCGATGGTTATGATTCTGGCGCCGCAGGTTAAAAAGGAAAAGAGTAAAAGCAAGGGAAAAAAGGAAAAAACCGACGATAAAACAAGCTGATTCTCTGCAGTGCTCGTTCTCCAAAAGGAAAAACAATGCCAAAGCTTAAAACCAGCCGGGGAGCCGCGAAAAGGTTCCGAAAAACAGCCACCGGCAAAATCAGGCGAAAAAGAGCCTACCAAAGGCATATACTGACCACAAAAAGCACCGCCCAGAAAAGGCGATTAAGAAAGGCGACGCTCATGCACTCGAGCGATGCCAAAAGGATAAAAAAGCTCATTCCCTACTTGTAAAGCACGTACCGGATTGCTTAATCAGCAGGGGCAAGAGAGATCCCCTGTATTTTTTCATCTATAAGGAGTTTTGAAGATGTCTCGCGTTAAACGCGGTTACAAAGCGAGAAGACGGCGTAAAAAAATTCTACGCGCCGCAAAGGGATACTGGGGACGAAGAAGCAAGATTTACGGCCGGGCGAAAGAAGCCGTTATGAAGGCCTGGGTCTATTCTTACAGAGACAGGCGCACAAAAAAGCGTGAGTTCAGAAGGTTGTGGATCACGCGTATCGGCGCCGCTTGTAAGCTCAACGGAACCAGTTACTCGCGCTTCATCAAGGGGCTTAAGGACTCGGACATAGAGATCGACCGGAAGATACTGGCGGACATCGCCGTTCGTAACCCGGACGATTTCACCCACCTTGTAAAACGCGTCCAATAAGGATCGTGAAGCAAGAGCTTGAAAAACTTCGTGATAAGGCCATCGCGGCGGTTGAAGCGGCTGATGATGAGCCGGGATTGCAAGCGCTTCGCGTAAAGTATCTTGGTCGCAAGGGTTCTCTTACCGCGTTATTGCGCAGCACCGGAAAACTCCTTCCCGAAGAGCGGCCCGCATTCGGAAAAAGGGCCAATGAAATAAAAGCGGAAATAGAAACTGCAATTGCCTCCCGTTCCACCATTCTTGCCGCCGGTGAGAAAGAAACCGGCGCGGAACTGGATGTCACACTGCCCGGCTTTCGGGCCGAACGGGGAACCATCCATCCCATCGCCCGCATGCTTAACGAGATGACCGAGGTGTTTACCGGAATGGGGTTCGAGGTGGCCGTCGGGCCGGAGGTCGAACTCGATAAGTACAATTTCACCCTGTTAAACTTCCCGCCGGATCACCCCGCGCGGGACATGCAGGACACTTTCTTCGTCTCGAAAGATGTGGTTTTACGCACTCACACTTCTCCCGTGCAGATACGCGCCATGGAAACCCGCAAACCGCCCATGCGGATAATAAGCCCCGGAAAGGTGTACCGTCACGACCGCGACACCTCGCACTCTCCCATGTTTTTCCAGCTCGAGGGTTTCGTAGTGGACAAACGCATCAGCATGGCCGACCTCAAAGGCGCCCTTACTGTTTTTGCGCAACGTATATTTTCCGAAGATACGCCCGTGCGATTCAGACCGAGCTTTTTCCCCTTTACCGAGCCCAGTGCGGAGGTGGATATAGGTTGCATTTTCTGCGGAGGCGAAGGATGCCGCATGTGTAAGCAAACCGGCTGGATCGAAATACTCGGCTCCGGCATGATTCATCCGCAGGTGTTGAGAAACGTCGGCATCGATCCGAATGAATGGATCGGCTTCGCTTTCGGGATGGGTGTGGAACGCATCGCGATACTGAAATACGGCATCGAGCCTATAGCCACCTTTTTTGAAAACGACCTGCGGTTTCTCAGGCAATTCTAATATTGTGAGAGTGTACGAGTGAATATCAGCATAGAATGGCTGCTTGAGTTCGTCCCCGTGGACAACTCACCTCAAGAGATCGCCCACCGGCTTACCATGGCCGGTTTCGAGGTCGAGACCGTTGAAGAAACCGGTGGTGACATCGATCGCTTGTTGGCGGTCGAGGTAAAAAAGATCAAACCTCATCCCAACGCCGACAAGCTCAAGATATGCGAGGTTAACACCGGCGAAGGAACGGTCGAAGTAATTTGCGGCGCTCCCAACGTTGCGGAAGGGATGCGTGCCGTATGGGCGCCTCCGGGAACGATGTTGCCGAGCGGCCAAGCAATCGAGGAGACGGTCATTCGTGGCGCTCGGAGCATGGGCATGCTTTGCTCACTCCAGGAACTCGGCCTCGAGGAAAAAAGCGCCGGCATCCACGAGCTGGGGCCCCAAGCCGATGTCGGCGCGCACGCTGCGCCTCTCGTGGGCCTCAATATGGACACTGTGCTTGAAGTGGCCGTCTTGCCGAACCGCCCCGACGCACTGAGTGTGATCGGCATAGCGCGGGAAGTGGCGGCTTTGTTCGATAAGGAACTCAAACTCCCGCCGGTCGATTGCCCCGAGCAGGATAAACCCATTGAGGAGATCGCGTCACTGGAGATAATCGACACTACAGGCTGCCCGCGATACGTCGCAAGGGTAATCGAGGACATCAAAATCGGGCATAGCCCCGCATGGATGCAAAGGCGGCTTGAAGCTTCCGGCGTACGCGCGATAAACAACATCGTTGATGTAACCAACTACGTTATGCTTGAAATGGGCCAGCCGTTGCATGCATTCGATATGGACCGGCTATCGGGACCGGGCATAGTTGTCAGACGATCCAAGGCCGGGGAACGCTTTATAACACTCGATAACGTCGAGCGTATGCTCGAAGACGACCTTCTTATATGCGACATCGAAAAACCCGTCGCGCTGGCCGGAGTGATGGGCGGGTTAAATTCGGAAGTCACCCGATCCACCACAAACGTGCTTTTGGAAAGCGCTTGTTTTAACCCGTCAAGCATACGTCGCACATCGAAGCGACTTGGGCTGGCGAGTGAGGCGAGTTATCGTTTCGAACGCGGCGTCGACCCATGCCTGCAATTGAAGGCTGCGGACCGCGCCACGGCCTTAATGGCCGAGTTGGCCGGCGGCAATGTCGCCAAAGGAGCGTTCGACGACTCGGCCCCGGCACCGCAGCCGCCTGAAATAACGGTACGGGACGACAGAGTCGAGCTGTATCTCGGAATATCTCTTCCACGCAAGGAGTGTAAAAAATTACTCGAATCCATTGAGCTCGAAGTGAAAGAAACGAATAAAGGATTTACCGTCTCGCCCCCTTCGTGGCGAGGGGACATGAACGAAGAAGCCGACGTAATCGAAGAGGTCGCCCGGCTTTACGGGTACGACCGGCTGCCGGTGACTCTTCCCGAGGGTCGCCCGGAACCGGTTATCGCTCAGCCGGAGGACAGGCTCGAGTCGCGCATAAAAAATGCGCTGGTCGGCGCCGGGTATCACGAGATCATCACCTTGAGCTTCATGAACCCCGATCACCTTGATCGACTACTCATCGGGGCCGACGACCCGAGAAGACGCACGGTAAGCCTGATGAACCCGTTAAGCAGCGAAGAAGGCGTAATGCGTACCACGCTGATTGCGGGGATGTTGGAAACAGCCGCTTATAACTTGAAACGCTTCCAGGAAGACATAAAACTCTTCGAGATAGGCCACGTATTTCTGGAGCGTGAGGGTGAGTTGTTGCCTCATGAGCCGACGGCGATTGCCGGTATAATGGTCCCACCTCGAAAGAAGCGATTCCATCGGCCGGAGGTACACCCGTTTTACCAATTAAAAGGCGCCGTCGAGGAGGTCCTTGGCGAGTTTAAAGAGTATCAAGCTCGTTTCGATCCCACCATAAAAGAACCTTATCTCCTGCCCGGTGAGTGTTCGAGCATATATGTAGAACGAGATTTGATCGGCGTTCTGGGAAGGGTCAGGCCATCGGTGTGCGAATCTTTCGACGTTGAGGAACCCGCCTTTGTTTTCGAACTTGACTTTGGAGCGTTGTTGAAGCTATCATCTCGCATATCATATTTTGAACCTTTGGCTGTGCATCCACCGGCGTTTCGAGATATTGCCGTTGTGGTAAAGAACGAGATAGCGGTGGAGGAATTAAAGGCGGCGATCACGAAGATAAAAAAAGAAGTCCGCGAAGTAAGAGTCTTTGACGTATATCGCGGCAAACAGGTACCCGATGGTCACAAAAGTGTGGCATTCTCGGTTGTGTATCAATGGCCGGACAGAAGCCCTGTGGATGAAGAGGTTAACAAATTGCACACCGAAGTTATCCAAAAGCTGGAAAAACAATTCGGAGCACGGATACGGTAATACCATGAAGAAAGGAGACGGGTGATATGACCAAGGCCGAAATTATCGAAAAGGTCAATAAGAAACTCGGGTTCTCGAAGAAGGATTGTACCGACATCGTGGAAACTCTTTTCGAGATCATTAAGGAAACCCTCGAGAAGGATGAGAGAATCAAGATAAGTGGCTTTGGAAACTTTGTGGTGCGGCACAAAAATGCCCGCATCGGCAGGAATCCTCATACCGGGGAGACCATCGAGATAACGGCAAGGAGCGTTCTTACCTTCAAGGCCAGCCAAATACTCAAGGAGGCTGTTAACAGCGGTCCGGAAACCTGATGGACACCTCCGGCATCCCCGATAGGCTATATTTTCGCATAGGGGAAGTGTGTGATATCGTCGGTGTCAAACCTCACGTGCTCAGATATTGGGAAAGTGAGTTTTCTCGGATTCGACCATCGAAAACTTCCGGCGGGGTGAGATTGTACAGCCGCCGCGACATTGAAACCATCCACAGAATCAAATTCCTTCTTTACGATAAAGGGTATACC
>CAZDAF010000260.1:0-5859 GCA_964503115.1 uncultured bacterium | reverse complement strand
CCGCAACTTTAGATATACCGGTGTTAAGCAAACCATTCTTTTTGCAAGAAGCTCTATTGTTTGAATTTACTTCAGTTCCTTACTGCTGTATCCGAAAATGCGACGGGCGACAACGAGCATATTGATCTGGCCCGTTCCTTCGAAGATGTCGTTGATTTTTGCGTCTCTCAACCACTTTTCGAGCAGCAATTTTTTCGAATAACCCAGCGGCCCCATCAACTCGACAGCCTTCTGACAAACCAGAGTAACGGCCAGACCGGCTTTTGACTTGCACATGCTTGATTCGAGACTGTTGGGAATGCCGGCGTCGGCCATCGAAGTTGCTTTCCATGTCAGCAATCGGGCGGCCTGAAGTTGGGCCTCCATCCACATTACATCCCGCTCGCGAGCGGTGAGTTTGTTGGGGGAGATGCCGTAACGGATGGGGATGCCTTCTTTCTCGAAAGTTTCTTTTACGAACTCGATGGATGCGCGTCCGATACCGAGCGCCGATGCTGCGACCATTGGACGAGTGTTATCGAAAGTGGCCATTGCGCCCTTGAAGCCGGTTTTTACTTCAGGATCGCCGAGAATGTTCTCGTATGGAATGCGGCAATCTTCGAACACGATAGCCGCCGTATCACTGGCCAGGATACCGAGTTTTTCTTCGACCTTGGTTACCTTCATACCGGGAGTGTGATGGTCCACCACGAAGCTTTTGATGCCGGCGCGGCCGGCCTTCCGATCCACCGTAGCCCACACCACGACGAAGCCTTCCGAATCCTCAATTGCGCTTTTGCCCTGGGTGACGAAAATTTTCTCGCCGTTTATAACCCATTCATTGGTTTCCTTGTCCAGAACCGCCGTTGTGGTTATAGAGGCGGTGTCCGATCCTGCGCCGGGTTCAGTGATGGCCATTGCGCCCCACTTGGGCTTGCCTGTCGAGAAACGCTTGAGGAATTTTTCTTTCTGCTCGTCAGTGCCTACGGCGGAAACCGCCGCCCCTCCGAGAGCGGGGTTAGGAGTTTGCAAATACAATCCCGCATCGCCCCAACTCAACTCCTCGATGGTCACCGCCATCTGTAGATTCATTCCGCCGCGCTTTTTCTTTTTTTTCTTGTCTTCTTGAGCGCCTTCCTTCTTTTCCTTTTTCTTCGAGCCTCCACCAAACGCTCCGGGATCCATGGATTTGGACACTTCGTACATCATATTGACGTATTCCTCGACGTGTTCATGTTCGTTGTCGTCCGCCCATCTGGCCCATTTACGCATAAGTCCCTCGGCGACGCCGTGGGTCATTTGTTTGGCAAAAGCAGCTCCTTTTGGAAGTTCGAAATCTATCATGACAATTCTCCTTTCCTGCTTCTCTTCTACACGGTGGCCATGCCTTCGAAAGAGGCAAAACCACGAGCGTTCCGGAACCAGAGTGCAACCGGATGTTCTCTGATGTATCCGTGTCCGCCCAGCACCTGCACTCCGCAGTCGCAGACCCACATAACCATCCGGTCGGCGTACATCTTTGCCAGGTACGATTCCCTGAGGGCATCTTTGTCCTTGTCCAACATCCACGCTGCTTCCCAGAGCAGGCACCGCGCGGCGTCCACTTCGATGGCCATCTCAGCAACCATAAAAGCGACTGCCTGGCGGTGTGCGATAGGTTCCCCGAATGCCTCGCGCTCCTTGGCGTAATCGCGCGCGTAATCAAAACTCGCCCTGGCCATGCCGACGGCCATCGAGCCGAGTGCGACGCGGGAATAATTCATTAACTTGGCAAAATCGCAGCCGGCGTCTCCGCCAAGACGCGCATCGGCGGCCACCTCGACGTTTTCGAGCTTTAATTCAGCGGTGTCCATAGCTTTGATGCCCATATTGCTCTCAGGCTCGGATACGGTCAATCCTCTCGCGCCCTTCTCGACGATAAACCCCGCTACGTTCTCATAACCGGGGCCATCCAGCGCGGCGTATACCATAAACAGGTCGGCACGGGCGCCGAGCGGCACGAAGCACTTTTCACCGTTAATCACATAGCTCGACCCATCCTTTTTCGCGGTGCAGGTCAATTCGGCCAGATCGAAGTCCATCACAGGCTCGACTACGGCAGCCGTAGCTTTCTGGAAGCTCGCTTCGGAAAACCTGGGCAGATAAGCCTTTTTCTGCTCCTCGGTGCCGAACTCCATTATCGGGTAGGCGAATAATGCGGGTGTTAAGATACCCATCGCAATGCTCAGGTCGCCGTAGGCCAGCTCTTCACACATCAGTGCTCCGGTTATAGCGGACCGCTCCATGCCTACGCCGCCGTGCTCCTCGGGCATGCAGGCGTTGACCATGCCCAGTTCCCAGGCGCTTTGTAGTAACGCCTCCGGAATTTCGCCCTTCTCATCGCACTCGTGCGAATTGGGTCGAAGCTCACCGGCGGCGAAGTCCAAAGCCGTGTCCCGGATCATACGTTGTTCTTCCGACGGTTCAAACGAAATCATCTAATTCTCCTCCTTTTCAACTTTTTTCAACAAATACTCATAATCCTCAATTACTTACTCGCGTGATCATTCCCACGTTATATCGATTAAAGTTTCCGGCGCACCCTCCCATTCTTTCGATACGATAGCAACCTTGGGATTTTTCGCCTTTTTCATCAGCTTTTGTTTTTCGGCCTTATCTTTTTCCAAGTTGTTCCCACCGGGCAGGCTTTCATGCACTCGATACAAAAATCCACGTCGGTAATATATATTTGGCCGGTTTCAATTAACATATCGCGTTCGCGGTTATGTTTGGCCAGCATTTTCAGATAAGCGGGCCATTCCCGCAAACTTTTCGGCTTCATACGCTCGAACCCCGTGCTCCAGTAGACAAAGCATGGGTCCACGTCGAAATTACCGTTTTTCAGTGCTCCGACCGGGCAGGCGTCGGCGCATTTTGTGCAACCGGGCAGGCAAAGCTCGAACTCGCGGCGTGGGTCAGGTTCGAGGGGCGCTTCGGTGACGATGCCGCCCAATCGCTGGTGAGGCCCGAACTGCTCGGTCAACAGCAGGTTCGAGCGGCCGATTTCGCCCATGCCCGCAGTCACGGCGGCGTGTTTCAAGGACAGGTGGCCGACAACCTTGGTATGGAAAAACTTCTTACCGGTCTCAGGGTCGATCCTATGTATCTCGACCGGCTTGTCGGCGCTGACGGGCATTGTGAGATACCCTTCTCTTTCGAGCGATCTCGAGATTTTTTCAGCTACCTGATCGAGGATACGTGAAGTTTGCATCTTGTTACGGGTCCATATCCTGATGTCAGGCGCGTAAACTGCTCCGAGGCTATGCGCGACAGCCATCACAATAACGCTCCGGGCGGTAGGCATCAGATCGGTGGCGGGACGCGGCGGATGCGCAAGTATAAGGTCGCGAGCGTCCGCTATGCCGACAAGGTCTATACCTTGGGCCCGGAGCGCCTCTTTTATTGCGGTGGAATTCACATCCATTTTGTTTTCAATCATTCCCGTTTTTCCGGTTTTTCGTCAATGAATGAATGCTCATTCATTAGATGCGGACACAATACCACCCTGCGGGCTGGTTGTCAAACGACACCGGCCCCAAGTTCCTCAAGTATATGATAATATTACGATGATCGGTTATTCAGGCGTTTTAGTGCGCTTTCAAAGCCTTCTTTAACTTGCGGTCGTATATTAAACCCTGAATGATCGATTTAGGCTCGATCCCGAAATATCGCCTGGTGAAGATTTTTGCGAGGTGTCTCCGGTCCGCCCGCATTTGTTTTCCGGAGACGCGTTGTGGATATTTTTTCTTTATCTCGCAGGCTTCTTCATAGGTGTTGCAGTTGACCATCCTGCCCTCCTCGCCCGGCACAACGAGGCCTGATTCGATAAGCAGGTGGTATCGCTGAGCCGTCTCGTCGAGGTTCGGGCCGCATACGAGCGCGCATTGGCCGCAGGTGAGAACGTTGGGATCAACAAGCCCTTTAATACCGAAGTTTTCTTCGACCAGGTCTTCCATTAATTTATTGCGGTCAAGTTCATCTTTCGGCAAATCTTTATAATCCGGCACTTTGTTTTCCAATAACTCCTGCGGGTGGAGTTCCGATGAACTTTCTCGAATGACGTCATATCGCGGCGCGGAATCTCCTGCCGTGGCGACCGCTTTGGCGAAGTCGCGGCGGATTTTGCCCTTATCGTTCGGGTCCTGCTTGTCTCCGATCCAGTCCTTTATCCAGTGCCTTCCCCACGTCGTCCACTTTTTATCGCGAGAAAGGGCGTGCATGCCGAAACAGGTGGTCATGCAGAACATCATATTGCGGCGTTTTCCACGCGGGTGAAGCTCGCCGTTTATGAGTACGGCTTCCTCTTCGTCCGCCAGGAACATCCCGGAAGCGCAGGATTTTTCGCATAATTTGCATTTCGCGCAGTAGTTGTCCATAAAGTAGCGTGGATCGATAGCCGGATCGCTCTCTAAAACGGCGTCAGTCACCACCGACCCCAAATAAACTGCCGCGCCGTATCCCTCGATCATAACATTCCCGGATAAGCCCTGGCCGCCGATGCCCGCCGCGATGGCGGCGAATCGATGAGAGAAAGTGGGAATGACGAATATCGGATTGAGAGATCGGCGATAATTGGTGTTGGCCGCCACTTCACGCGCGCGATACCCCTCGGAGCGTATGAATTCCGCCAGTTTATTGCCTATTCTGTTAACGCGCTGATTGCCTTTAAGTTGATCCAAGTTATGCGATACGGACGATTTTTTCCCGAGAAATTCGTAGATAGCGTTTACGTCCATGGGTATGGCGAACGCCACCACCGATTTGGCACCCTTAAGGGTATATGTCGGGTTCAGTGACGGCGGACCGTTAAGTCGCTCCGGGCCCGCAATCCCCACGACATCCACGTCTTGTTTTTTAACAAAATCCTTGATTTTTTGTTCCAAATCAGCCATTTTAAATTCTCCTTTTTCAGGCGCCCTTATTTGATGTTTTTACCAACTGCTTATTCGCACAATTCCCTATACGCGGGATGAATTCCTCTAAAATCTAATAGCCCACGAATACCGGGGATGAAAAGCCGAGGTTGCCGCTCTTTAATTCAACTAACGCGTAATAATAATGCCTGCCCGGCTTCCAATCTTTATCGAGCCATTCGGTTTCGGCAGTCTGGGTACCCGAGCCTTTTGCGACACACACTTCCTTGCCGTCCCTGACGATAGTTATTTCTTCAACTATTGAGAGCGCAGCGACGGCTTCACCGGTGTTTTCCCTTTTATCCCAGAGGGCAAATGCCTTGCGCCGGCGTGGGGTGTCGTTCGGTCCGGGCAGGTTAACGAAAGGCGATGCAATGGTCATGGTCTGTGGATAAGCGGCATGGGAATCGAGGGTAAAACCCGAGAGCGCGAAAACGATTATAATGCAAATCGCGTAGCGCGCCCTATTTTGTGAATTTGAACCGTATACGGTCTTAAGCTCTCTCTTCCTAACGATCATACATTCCTCTAATTATATCCGGACCGTTAATGTCATTTGTCTTCTTTCTCTTTGAGCTTTTCTTTCAGATATGACCAGGCAGGAGTAAGGTTCTCCGGCACGTCGGGAAAAAGGAAGGAAATGGGCTGTTCGATCTTACCGGGGAAAAGGTTGTCCACCGTTTCCTGTATCAGTTCCGCGGGGATGCCCATGCACATCTCGTCTTCACCGGTCATCGAAGTCACCCTGTCCCCCAGGCCGGGGATGACCACTTGCGGCTCCTTGGTGAGGTAGGGTGTAACGACCCCCTTTATGCATGACCCTCCGGTGATGTAAAAATTGGAACTGATAGCGCGGCCATGGTAACACAGGGCCGCAATCAGGTGGTGCATAATCACCGGGTTGCCATAGATGAGAGCCACGTGAGGC
>CAZDAF010000259.1:0-5863 GCA_964503115.1 uncultured bacterium | reverse complement strand
TCATGGTGTGAACATGCACGATGATGCCCGTGCTCAACGCTACGCTGTCGCCTTCGGGGGTGTAGAAGGCAAAACATAACTCCCCGATTTCCTTGACAATCGGGGAAGCGCTTATATTCATCGCCGTTTCACGGGCGTTCACCAATCCGCCGCGCAGTTTGGCGAATATCTTCTCGTACCTGATGGGGTCGGATTCTCGAAAAGACAGTTTTTCTATTCCACAATACCTGCCGGTGTTATCGAATTCACGCTCGCTGTCTTCGAGCATCCGGCGCAGGTTTTTTCCGTCCCACCCAATCGGATCTCTTTGGCCGGAGAATTTAGATCGGGCGTCCTTCATGATTCCCGGCTCCTTCCGTCTCGATCAAACCGGAGATGGAATATTCGATTTGAATCCAATTGTGCGACGGCTCCCGGAGGTATAAAAAACGTGGTCGCCGGCGATTCGACGATGGCCGGGCCTTCAATAACATTCCCGGCGCGCAATGCTCCCATGTCCCATACATTCGCCTTGCGCCACTCGCGCTTTATGTACACTTCCCGCTCACTCTTCAATGCGCCTTCGGGTGGAGTCGGGCCGGCGCGAGGTTCATCGGGCAGCACGGGTTTCTCGACATCCACTCGGCCCGTGACGATGGCCTGAGTTATGGCAAAGCCCAACTCCGGCGACTTGGCGGCCCGGGCGTATATCCGGCCGTAAGTTTCCTCGAACGCGTCCAGCAGAATGTCCAGATCGTCGGCGGTTTCCAACCTTTCCGAAGGAGAAGGAATTTCGAGGTCGTTAAGCTGGCCCATATATTGAATCCTGAAGGAAGTTTTATACTCGCCGGCTCCGTCGCCGTGCTCGGTTTTTTTGAACTCGGCGGCGATTTTTCCTTTCAACTCATCGCACTTCGCATTCAGCATTCCGCACATGCCCCGCTTCCATTCTTTGGGCAATTCCGCAGCGATGGGCATATCGGTGGTAGCCTCATACCTGTATTCAAAATCGGCGCAAGCGCATCCGAAGGCGCTGAACCCCGCCGCCCACGCAGGTACCAGGATTTCCCGGAAATCCAGTCCACCGGCATATCCCGCCACTTGCACCGGCCCGCCGCCGCCGTACGACAAGAGCACATAGTTCGATGGAGCGTACCCTTTGCCGAGCACCGCGCTTAATACTTCGTTTTTAAGGTTTTCATCGAACAACTCGATAACACCTTCGGCCGCTTCGTAAACGTCTATACCAAGTGGTTCGGCTATTTGCGTCCTTATAACTTCGACGGCCCGATCCCGATCCAGCTTTATCTCTCCTCCCAGGAAAAAATCGGGATCGATTATGCCGAGGGTTACCGAGCAATCGGTGATTGTCGGGGTGGTAACGCCTCCTTCGGGCCAACACGCACCTATCCGGTCCGCCGCGCTGTCCGGGCCGATCTCAACTCGACCGGAGTTCGGGTTGATACGCAGGTAGCTGCCCGTGCCCGCGCCCACCGAATCTATCTGCACCATCGGAATACACAGTAAAAACCGGGCCATGTCCGGGTATGGCTTCACAGCGCAGTTCCCGTCGGTAACCAATGCGAGGTCGAAGCTGGTGCCGCCGAGATCGGTGCAGACGACGTTATCCGACCCGATGGCCTTTGCCAGATAACGCGCGCCGATAACGCCGCCGATGGGGCCGGAAATCATGGTGCGGGTCAATTCCCTGGTGTCGATTCCCACCGTGCCCCCATGACTTGCCATTACTCGAACCTCGAATTTCCCGCCATGCTCGCGGATGCGGTTCGATACATGCTGCAACTGCTCGCGTGAAGGTTCGGCGGCGTAAGCTTCTATAACCGTGGTATTCAGACGAGGTAAATCGTTCCTGAGAGGATAGTATTCACTCGAAAGGAAGATGGGGACGTTGATACCCCGTTCGGCCACCAGCTCGCGGGCTATTTCACCTACTTTCCGTTCGTGGGCGGGATTGCGGTACGAACTCAATAAGCACACGCTGATAGCTTCGACGTTTTCATCCAGCAACTGCCGCACCATTTCGCGCACATCGTCCTCCTGCAACGGAAGAACCTCTTCACCGAAAATATCAATGCGACCGTAAACACCGCGCATCCGGCGATTGGGCACAATAGGAGTATTATGATAATGCGTAACCACATGTAGACGGTCGGAGTAGCTGAATCCCAGGTAGGTTTGCGCCCCGCGTTCGAGAAGGAAATAATCTTCCTGGCCTTTCGACACGATAACTCCCACCCGCCGGCCCTGTCGGGCAAGGAGGCGATTGAGCATGATGGTGCCGGAATATATGCCACCGATCATGCGAGGGAACGCCTCCTCCGGGGTGGTGTCCCAGTAGCCCAAGGCATCACGGGAGCTGCGGATCAGCCCTACCGATTCATCCTCCGGCGTGGTTTGAGCCTTGCCCACCACGAACCGACCGACCTCGTCGACGATAAACGTGTCGGTCATTGTCCCGCCTGCATCAATGGCCAGAATGCGTGGAGTATGTTCCGACAATACGCCCCCTTTTTTCTACCACAAAGGCACGAAGAACACTAAGAAATTTCCTTTTCTTTTTTGTTTTTTTCATGTCTCGTGGTTCAATATCTTTCCTTGAAGATAATTTTTCGTTATTTAGACAGTATTAATAGCTATTTCCCTGATTTTTTTACCACAAAGACACAAAGAGCACTAAGAAATCTCTTTTTCTTTTTTACTTTGTGTTCTTCGTGCCTTTGTGGTTAAATTCATAATACTATTCTTTTTATGCCTTGCTTAAGCAACGTGACGTTGAAGTTGATTAATAGCCCGAGGCGTTTTTCCGCAAGCTTCAAGTACGTCAACAATTGGGCATCATATAGCGGGATCATTTTTTCCACGGCTTTTAATTCTACAATTACACGGTTTTCCACCAGCAGGTCCAATCTCAATCCCGCATCGAGAGAAACATCTTCATAAACAACAGGCAAGACGGTTTGCCTCTTCACCTTAAGCCCGCGTTTCTCCAACTCATAATCCAGGCAGATTTCGTAAACGGATTCAAGCAATCCGGGACCAAGTTTTTTATGAACCCTTAACGCCGCGTCTACTATCTCGCTTGCAACGCGCTCGGTATCCTTCGGGATCGGTTCATACTCCTTCAACTTCGAATGTTTCTCCTTTTAAGATATGAAGAGATTTTACCACAAAGGCACGAAGAACACTAAGAATTTTTCTTTTCTTTTTTGTTTTTTTCATGTCTCGTGGTTCAATATCTTTCCTTGAAGATAAATTTCCGTTATTTAAACAGCATTTATGGCTATTTCTCCGGTTTCTCATAACGCTGATTTTTTACCGCAAAAAAACCAAAAAAATAATATTTTCTTCTTCTTACTTTGTGTTCTTTGTGCCTTTGTGGTTTAATATTTCCCCATCGGGAACCGGCCCAGTTGTTCGACGTATCCCGATCCTTCGATCTTTCCGGCTCCGACTCCGTTTAACTGTCCTTCATAATCGAATCCATAGAGAAATCCTTCCCCCAGAATCGCCCTGGGCTCCGAGTTTCGCACGGCTTCATAAGTAAATTCCCCGTTGTCGCCGCTCTGTATGCCCGTCCAGCGTCTTGGCACACGGCACGGAAAATTTGCATAATTATTGAACTCGTCCCATTCGAGCACCCGGCATTCATATTTTTTCATAAAGGTACTCTCACCACGATCCCGTCGGATGACACCGACATTCTTCAGCTCTACTCTTCCAGGGCCTTCGGACCATAACGACATGGCAAAAGCGTCTTCAGGCAGGCGCATCACCTCGTACCTGAACACTCTCAAGGGCAGGCGGAGCGGCAGCGTGTTTTTTCCCCAGCCGTGATCATGAAGCGCGGGCACGTCGATGACACCACTATCTTCTCCCCACTGCCATTCAAGTCGGCAATCGCAATAGCTGGTGTAGTGGCAATAAAGTTGCGGGGAGTAAGCCCACCAGTGAAAGTCCGGCCAGGAATCCAACTGCATCGAAAGTTCGATATCCGCTTCCGGTTGGCGGTACCGTATTTCGTATTTCGGCCAATTACCCTCGAAGAGCAATCGCTCGCCAAGCTCGATATAAAGATCTCCGGGCCGATAGTTCAACTCCTTGCCAATCGAGTGGTACTGTTTGTAAGTGGCGTATTTGTCTTTTGCCTCCAACGCGAACTGGAGGTCGAAAGCGTCTTTGGCATCGGATACCTTCCATCGCTCTTTCCGGTCGAACGGCACGCCGGTCAATCCCAGCAGCGTGTTGAGATTAAGGTACTTAAAAGGAGCTTCGGGAGGAAACACAATAATAATCGTGCGCAAGTCCCACGGAAATTCCGGAAACCGTGTGCATTCTTCCAGCGGGTCAGGCCGCTTGTTTTGCGCCGTGGCCGAGCGGTCGAGCCGATTGATAATAGACGAAGATATTTTGGCTAACCTGGATTGCATGACGATCACCCCACTGAAATTCCGTTTTGCTCGAATAATATCTTCGGGTTTTCCCACACATTGGACAGATCGACCATAATGGGAGAGTTGCACGTGCAACAATCCTCGGCGTCTACTCGCAACTGCTTGAATCGGGGCAGTTTCATGATGTCCTTCAGGCGCATCTCGCGTATATTGGCTATCGGGTTGTTCATGTCCAGACAATCCTCGACGTAACCCCTGCCGTCCACGCACATGGCGAGTTTGGGCAGGTGGCATTTGTAGCCGGGCTTTCCGTCCATGAAATATTTGAAATATAACTCGGAATTGAGTATCGGCGCTCCTTCGCGTTTTTTATCGAGCAGGTAAGCGCACACGCCGCGCAGCTCCTGCAAAGGCATACCCATATCGGTCTGAGTGAAATGCCCGCCCTTGCCGTCGTGGCGGAAATCGCTGATGACATCGAACGAAATCTTTATATCCATATCCTCATGCAGCTTAAGCAGATCGTCAATCTCCTCGGCGATCCCCTTCTGGACACAGCAGTTGGTCTGGCATGACAGGTCGGGATATTCTTTCTTTATTCGCTTGATGCCTTTCATGAGTCGCTCGAACAGCCCGGGCCTGCCGCGAATCTCGTCGTGCCGGTGGGCTTTTGCGGAATCGAGGCTCCACATCATCATGTCAATATACGGCAGCACTTCGTCCATCCGCTCTTCAAGCCACCATCCGGAAGTTATAAAGAGGATGTTAATCCCGGCCTCCTCTTTGATGAACCGTGCCAGTTCGCCGATGTCTTTTCGCAAGAACGGCTCGCCGCCGGAAAGGAACGTTCCCAAAAACCCTTCCTCGGCGGCCTGCATATAGAAATCCTTCAAATCGTCCAACGGCACGTCTTCCCAATCGTTATGGCGCCACAGGCAGCTTTTACACTTGTTATCGCATCTGTTGGTAACAAAATGGCCGATAAGAAAGGGCCGGTCGCCGCCCTCGACGCGAATCTTTAACGCCCTGGTTGCCATTTTGCCTAAAACCTCTTGCATCTTTGGACTCAATTCCCTCATTGCTTACCCCTTTCCACTCTGAAGTATTCCGTTTAGTCTTGCGATCCGGTTGCTTCCCGACAGGTGAGATTGAAACACTCACCTACCACATCGAAACTCCGCCCCGCTCGAACACGAGCTTGGGGTTGTCCCATATATTCGCACAATCGATCATGGTGGGAGAGTTACACGAACAACAATCCTCGGCGTCCACCCGCAACTGCTTGAATCGCGGCAATTCCATGATTTCCTTCAGCGGCATATCGTTTATGTGAGCTATAGGGTTGTCCAGGTCGAGGCAATTTTCGAGATAACCGCGGCCGTCCACCCACATGGTTACTTTTGGCAGGTGGCATTTATAGCCGGGCTTGCCGTCGATGAAATATTTGTAATACAACTCGGAATTGATAATGG
>CAZDAF010000258.1:0-5865 GCA_964503115.1 uncultured bacterium | reverse complement strand
TTCTTCATAACAATGCCTTACCCATTTGGCTATGCGAGTATCTGCAATTGGGAATAGTTCTGGCTTGATAAATGATGGGAATACCGACGCGGTAGCTATTGCTGGGCTTGTAAAGCCAAGTGATTTTCGAAAAGAATTAAAGGATTTACGACTTGGATTTTTCACAAAATTTAAACAAGTATCCCAAAGGTATTTATGAGATATGTTCTGAGATTTAAAATATTCTTTTCTTTCAGATGCATGCTTGTCTCTTCGCCCCGCCTGACTATACATTTTCCAATAGACCATCTCGTACCAAGGGTCTATTTTATGTGGCGCATTTTTTCTAAAGTAATTTTCAAGTTTTTTGGTTTCTTTTCTATCCGTAGCTTGAAATTTGTTTTTTGATAAAGTGCCATATTCAAGCAGACTAAAATCTACATCATATTGGTACTCCTCAAGAGCACGTAACCATGAGTTAGGCATAACATTTCTCCTTTGCAATTAAGCAAAATTCCTGGTTCTCTCTTTTCTAGTTTTATCCATGTCTTTCCTCCTCTATAGTTGATTAGGTTAGATTATACCATAGGGAAATGACAGATGCGGTCACACCTTGAAAATATCGAGTGTTACCCTGAAGGGGCGATGTTTATGGTGTGGTCCGCTACTTTTGAGTGGGCGCGTTGCGTGCTGAACAATAGAACCTGGCATGCGGCGCCTATTCTTTTCAGGGCCTTGGAGACCATTGCCAGCCTCGCGTCATCGAGGTTGCGAAGCGGATCGTCGAGCACCACCGGATAGCGGAACTTCTGGTATAGGTTTTCGATTACGGCGATTTTAAGCGCCAGCCATGCAGCGTCCTGAGTGGAAGGACTCAAATCCTTCAGCTCGGTGTACGACCCGGCGCTGGTTCGCAGGCTCATAGTCCGTTCACTCGACAAATCGCCTTCTCCATAGCGTTTTCCGGTGAAAGCCTGCACGTAAACATTGAATCTTTCTGCAATTTGCATAATTAATGTGCTTCTGTCCAGTCCCGACATTTGTTCTGCAGCGCCCCATAATTCATCAACCATGGTATCAATACCACCCTCGGGCGCTAAAGGAGCTTCAGCTCCCGCCCCGGCGCCTGCTGCCCCGGGGCCCGTTACTACGGTCTGATCGGGATCGGCGGAATAAGAAGGCGGCACCCCGGGCTGACTATCTTCCATTGCGTAATCCGTACCGCCTCCCAGGTATCCGTCATCACCCCCAAGGTAATCACCTGTCCCGGCATGCGCCGTAGGCGTTAACCCCGGCATCGCTGGTGGAGCAGCTTGCTGAGGCGGCATCGGCGCCGGAGGTACCGCCCCGGGTACGCCCGGCATAGGAGGAGGAACACCCGGTACACCCGGAATCGGCGGTGGAGCGCCCGGTGCGCCGGGCGCGTAAGGAACAGCGCCGGGGGGAGGCGCAGCGGCTGGGGGCGAAGCGCCGGGATTGTCGAGAGCATACTGAAGCGCATCGATCTCCCGCTGAATATCCGCGGGATCCTGTGAAAATCCACCGCCACCCGCATCGGTCAGCACCTTGTTCAGCTCCGCGATTTTCTCCTCAAGCTCCTTGCGCTCGCCGGCAAGTTGATCGTAATTAGCGTCCTCTTTCGATTTCTTGAGTTTCTGATCGAGTTCCTGAGCCATTTCTCTGCGCCGATTGTATTCTTTCAGTTTATTATTCAGCTCTTTCGCTTCCTCGACACCGGCCTCCTCCATCAGGCGGCGTACCACACTACCTTCAACGTCAAATTTCTTTATCTCTTCTTTTCTTTCCTCCTCGGTACTATCGAGTTCCTTATGCAAATCGCCTTCTTTAATACGGTCGCTGAACTCGTTCCATAAAATCCAAAATATCAACCCCAATCCGGCGATAATCAATAACGGCGGAAGAATCTTCATCGCAGCATATTTGGGAACCAAGGCCCCATGAACTATCAACCCCCCCAATATGCAAGCCGCGCCTATTATAAAGTTCTGCTGCTGGAAAAAAGGTTTGCGTTCAGTAAGGGCGTTAAAGTCTTTTTTCGCCTTTTCCAACCGGGTGTCAATCTCGTATAATTGGTTTTCGTGCTCGCGTTGCGCTTCTTCGAAAAACTCGATGCGGCGAACTATGTCGGAAGGCAAATCGCTGAAAGACTCGAGCGACTTCAACGAATTCGTCAATTGCTCGATTTTGCCCTCCATGGATCGGATGTCCTTGGTCTTGTTTTCAATATCGAAAAGTTTCGATTCCAGCCCGTCTATTTCGTACTGAGCCTTTTCGACGCTTTTTGCCGAATCCATTTGTTCTTTGAGGGTTTCGATTCGCTGCTTAATCTCTTCGGGCGACATTCCGTATCCGGCGGGCGCTGCGGGAGCAACCGGCGCCGGTCCGGGAACTAAGCCGGCGGGCATTTGCCCGAATGCGGCATCGGGCGCCGGAGCACCCGGGGGCGGCGCGGCAGCCACCTGCCGCACTATCACCTTCGCCCTGCCGCTGGGCAAATCGCTTTTGTCGAAAACAAAAAGTCTACGCCATAAACTAATCTGTGGAAAACGCAACTGCTGACGTAAGAAGCCTTCCACCTGGGCATGGTCTTGCGCAACCACGTCGAACTTTTGTGTTTGAGGGTTCAGGCTGGACAGGTTTACAAGGCCATTAACGAAATCACGTGTCACGCGGAAGCTTTGATCGCCTTCCGTTATCATTAACCCCGTGCGGGAGTTGCCCGGCGGGCCCCAGGAGGGAAACCCTGCTTCTTCAGGCACCTGTCGAGTCGGATCGAGCAAAATCGCAATGCAATCGACCAAAGTGGTCTTGCCAGATTCATTGGGTCCCCAAAGCAAATTGTAACCGGGTTTAAGCGTAAAGCGGCATTGATCCCTGAAACATCTAACACCCTCCAAAGCGATCTCTGTAAAGATCATGCCGCTTCTCTCGGAACCATACTCCGATTAAAATCAGGTCCGGCTTTCTTTATATTTTTTCGCTTTGACTCGAGCGGCCTTGCCGCGAAGACCTCTCAGGTAATACAACCTGGATCGGCGCACATGCCCGCGCCTGGTTACCTCGATCTTATCGATAGAGGGGGAATGCAACGGAAACACCCGTTCCACTCCGATGCCGTAGCTTATTTTACGAACGGTGAACGAGGCCCTAGGGCCGCCCCGGCGGCGGCGTATACATATTCCCTCGAAGGCTTGCAGCCTTTCCTTGTCACCTTCCTTGATTTTGACCCATACCCTGAGCGTATCCCCCGGACGAAAATCCGGAATGTCGTCTACCAATTGGGTCTTTTCGAGTTCTTCAACCAGGTTCATTTTTCCGACTCCTTGAAGGAGATTTTATTTTTGCAGCGGTCTCGGTTTTCTTTTTGTCAGTCTCGAGTTTTTTCAAATCCCTGACGGCCTTTTTATACAGGTCGGGCCGTCGCTCCTTGGTTCGCCTCAGCCTATCCTCGTTTCGCTCTCTCGCGATTCGGGCGTGATCCCCACTCAGCAGCATCTCCGGCACACCGTGCCCTCTCCACTCCCGAGGCCGGGTGTACTGCGCTTCCTCCAGCAAACACGGAAAGCTGTCTTTGGCCGGGCTGTCCTCGTTGCCCAAAACCCCCGGCACCAACCTCGATATGGCGTCAACTATTATCATTGCCGCGTATTCGCCGCCGCTAAGTATATAATCCCCGACGGATATCTCTTCATCCACCAGGAACCGTCTCACCCTTTCATCCACCCCGGCGTACCGGCCGCATATAATGGCGATACGCTCGAGTCCGGCGAGCCGCATGGCAATTTGTTGATCGAAAGGTCTACCTTGCGGCGTGGTAAGCATAACCCGCGTCCGATCCCGATTCTCTCCCACCACGCTTTCTATCGCTCTCGCGACGGGCTCGGCCATCATCACCATACCGTCCCCGCCGCCGAAGGGAGCGTCGTCCACCACCCGATGCCGGCCTATTCCAAAAGGCCGCAGGTCATGAACTCCTATTTTCAGTAACCCTCTTTCACACGCCCGGCCGATTACCCCGAATTCAAATACCCCCCGGAACATCTCCGGGAAAAGGGTAATGATATCAAACGACGTCATGAACCGGCAAGTTCCAGAAGACCCTCCGGCGGATCAACAACTAATCGATCCGCCTCGACATCCACGGATACGACGATAGGTTCCACAAAGGGAACCATCGCCTCGCGGCCGCCAATATCCAAAACGAGCAAGTCCTGTCCTGCCCTCTCCAGCAGATTGACGACGCGGCCGAGTTGTTCTCCCTGCTTCGAGAAGACCTTGACGCCTATAAGATCACGCCAGTAATATTCGCCTTCCGGCGCCGAAGGTAACAAGTTCGCGTCCACCTCGACATGAACCCCTCTCAATTTTTCCGCCGAGTCACGGTCGGTTACGTCCTCGATGGTCAAGAGCAAACCTTTCGACACCCGGCGAATCTTAATTAAACACCTGGCCGACCGACCTCCACCCGGAAAACGCAAAATAACTTCCGTACCCTCCGCCAGTTCGAGATTGCCCACGAGATGAGACCTGAACTTAACCTCCCCGGCAATACCGTGCGGACCGGCAATCTCACCGACCACTACGGTGGAGCCCGTACGGGTCATGACCTACTCGATTATTTCGAGCACAAACCTTTTGCCTTGCTTGGTGGAAGCTGCGGCCAGAATGGTGCGAATGGCCTTGGCCGTCCTGCCCTGTTTTCCGATAACCTTTCCCAGGTCGGGCTGGTCCACCTTCAATTCCAGAACGCTGGTCTGCTCTCCGGCAACTTCATGCACCTCAACCTTATCCGGATTGTCAACCAATGCCCGTGCAATGTACTCGACCAGTTCTTTCATAGTCATTGTGCTTGAGCCTCCTTGCCGATTCCGTGTTTTCGAAGTAGACGTTCAACAGTACGGGTGGGTTGTGCTCCCACACCGAGCCAGTACTGAATGCGATTCTCTTTCAATGTCACCTGGGGGGGATCAGGCAACGGGTTATACGTGCCGACTATCTCAAGAAAACGCCCGTCGCGGGGCGCTTCCGAATGAGCCGCTACTATCCGGTAGAAGGGTCGTTTCTTGTTTCCAAATCTCTGTAATCGTATTTTCACCATCTTCGTTGTTTGACCTCCAGCTAAACTCTTCCGTGAGTTTAGAATTATAGCAGCCTTAAATATCCATTGCAAGAGAGGTAAAAAATTGCGCCGCGAGTCAACCCGCAGGCGCCTTAGTTTTTGAACCTATTCCTTACCAAAATAATCCGTTAATTAAATATTTTCTCATTCCTGCGATTTTTATTCGCAAACTAAAAAACATCTTTTCGGTACAAGTCTCAATCTATATCTCTACCTCATCCCCTCCACCGGGGTACGGCTGAAAGTAAGGCGTCATTTGCTGCTGTTGATCAAAGCCGGCCTCTCGTTCGAGTTCTATTTCGGAGGATATATCGTCGAGATATAAAGGCTCATGGGAACTCAGCGCAGAGAGTTCCTTTGAAAGACTGTCCCGAAAGCTTACAACCTGTATCTTTCGACCCAATCGTCGGGCCTCACGCGCGATTTCCGCATAGTCGCCGTCCCCCGTTACCAATATGGCCGTATCAAAAGAATTGCTATAAAGTAAGGTTAAAAACCTTGACGCAAGGCCCATATCCACGCCTTTTTCGAGATATATTTCATGGGGTTCACCGCATTTTCGGCAACTGATGGTTTTTACTTTGAGCGTTGCAAGAACGATATTATAACCAAGTTCCTTTCGGAGAACATCAAAAAAAGCGGTTTGAGTGTCCCTCGGAGAGCCTTCCCGTTCGGCGGCGAAGAAATAAGTTTCCCATATATCCCCTATTTCCCCGATTTTCCTGTGAAGTTTCTTGTAATCAATA
>CAZDAF010000257.1:0-5902 GCA_964503115.1 uncultured bacterium | reverse complement strand
TATAAGTATTACAACCAGTTGGTGCTTTTTCACTTACATTAACCGGGAATCAGGGGGGTAATTAATGAATGGTCGCCCGTACGGCGTTGTGGTGGGATATTATCCGGATTCTCCGCTCAAGGGGATAGCGGTGAGTTTGGCACCCGAGCTCGGTTATATGGATCGGACTTTTACTGCCGTTTGGCTATTTTGATTTTGTATGGATATTTTAGGACAGTCCATGCTTTGTGACGGCGCTCGAAATCGGTGAGTTTAAGGGGTTTGCCGAATGTGCGCTCATATTTTCCCGAAAGCTACTCGCGCCAGTTATTCATGTTTCGTATCACGAAAGGGGGTCGCAATATATGCCGCAGCTTGTTCCCGGCGCGCTTGACGTTGAGGTTAATAATTATACCAATTTCATCATGACGAAATAAAACTTGCATATGGCAAACCTCCCCCGGAAATATGCTGTTCAACTCGTTGGGAATTTGCCGTATTGTTGTCTCAGTTTGCGCCTGAGTACTTTCCCAAGGGGATTTTTGGGGAGCATGGGTGCGATAACAACCTTTTTCGGTCGCTGGAACTTGGCGAGTCGGCCTTCGCAAAATTCGAGAACGATCTCCTCGGTGAGATCGGCCTTCGGTTTGGGTACCACAATAGCCATAACTTCCTCGCCATAAACTTCATCATGACATCCAATGACACTGGCTTCCGCAATGTCGGGGTGTTCGAGCAGCACTTTTTCGATGTCTTTTGGGAAAATATTTTCGCCGCCACGGATGATGAGATATTTAATTAGCTCGGTGATAAAAAGGTAGCCGTCCTCGTCGAAATATCCGCATCGCCGGTTTGCAGCCACCCTTCCTTTATTGTTTCCCGAGTGAGTTCCGGAGCTTTGAAATATCCTTTCATAACGTTCGGACCACGAATGCATATTTCACCCTTACGGCCTGTTGGAAGCGATCTGCCTTGCATGTCACGTATTTCCACCTCGACGTTGGGGAGCGGTTGGCCGATGCTGCCGGGTTTGTAGGGTATGGCGGGCCTGTTGATTGTGACGGCAGGCCCGGCCTCCGTCAGGCCATATCCTTCGAGTATTTTCCCTCCGAAGGCCGCCTCGAACTCGTGCAGCACATCCACCGGAAGTGGCGCTGCGGCGCATATCCATCGTTTTACACTCGATGTGTCATAATCGGCGTGGTATGGTAAATTGAGCATTTGGATGAGCATGGTCGGTACCAGGCTGGTGGTGGTGACGAGATGCTGCTCGATTAATGAAAGTGCCTCCTCAGGTTGGAACCAACTCATAAGTATATTTCGAGCGCCGTACAGATAACCGCAAAATTGAGTCATAATTCCATATGCGTGGTAAAGCGGCAGCACGCCCAGGTTGATTTCCCCCGACTCGAATCGCAGCGCCGACACCGTAGACTCGACGTTGGAAATGATGTTCATGTGAGTGAGCATTACCCCTCGAGGAGTGCCGGTGGTACCGGCGGTGTAAATTAAAAACGCTACATCATTCTCCCCGGTCTCCGTGCGACTCACATCCCCGTCGGAATCCGCGATGAGGTCCGGGAAGTTTAAGAGTTTTTTTTCTTCTTCCTCCTCACCACTGGGATCGATAAGAATTATATGCTCGACATTAGGCGCGCGAGGCATCGCTTCGATCACTTTGCTCAACCACAGTCGTTGAGTGATAACCACCTGAGCCTCGGAATGAGCGAGTACATAGCCGATTTCCCCGGGCATCAGCAAGAACTGTATCGGAGTAGACCATGCGCCCAGCCATGCGCATGCGTTGAAAACAACGGTGGTTTCGGGACAGTTACCCAGCACCATGGCCACCCGGTCATCCTTGTTAACTCCGAGCTTTTTTAACGATCCCGCCAGCTTTCGCGAGAGTTCCATGAGTTGGACGTTGGTGTAAGTTCGATCCCTCCAGAGGAGTTGTTCGTACTCGCCGAACTCATCGATGTTGTTTAGAGCCAAGTCGGCTACGTTCATTATCGTCCCTTTCTATGGGATGGTTGATTGTCACTCCCGTCCAAATTATAACAAGCGAGCTTATATCTCGCCAAAAAGAGACATTATACCGATCTTTAGGACATTTTTGTGATTTTTTCAAGTGACGATAGTGGGAAGAGCCTGCGATATACAATATAAAGGGCAAACGTAGCACCCGTACAAGTATTGCCGGCTGCCTGGGACGACTTGCTTAGAGATAATATGTGGGTAAAATCACCGTAGACAACCTGATCAATCGTGATCGAGGAGGTGGATCGTGAAGGATTTACGTGATAAGTGGGTTTTAATAACTGGCGCAGCCGGCGGCATAGGCCGGGCTCTGACGCTCGAGTTCACTTCTAAAGGTTCAAACGTCATAATGGCGGATATTGACGAAGAGGGTATGGAAAGTGTCGCCGCCGAAGTTCGCGCCGGAGGCGGTAAGGCGATTGCAATAACAGCAGACGTTACTCGACCCGAGGACTTGGACACGCTGACCGGCAGGGCCATCGACAAGGCCGGCAGAGTGGACATACTGGTCAATAACGCGGGAGTAGCCATGGTATCCGAGGTAAAGGACACTACATGGGATGAGTGGGAGAAAATATTGGCGGTCAACCTGTTGGGCCCGATACAACTTACCAGCCGCCTGCTTCCTCACATGATATCGAACGGCCGTGGTCATATAGTTAATATCGCATCAATGGCCGGGCTGATGGGGATACCCGGTCTGACATCGTACAGCGTTACCAAGTTCGGTATGGTCGGTTTCTCGGAGGCGCTACGTGCCGAGTTGCATTCGTACGGCATTGACGTGACAGCCGTATGTCCGGGTGTGGTAAATACGCCCATCATTCACACGTCGCCGATAAAAGGATTCGACGAAGAGATGAGGAACCCACCGTCCGTAATAATGATTTCTCCAGAGAAAGCTGCGCGAGAGATAGTTCGCGGCGTCAGGCGCAATAAAGCGAAAGTAATACCGTCCACACCGCCGAAAATAATCTATGCGCTGAAGAAAATCCTTCCGGGACCGGTCGAATTCATTTTGATAAAGGCTTATTCGCAGTGGGAGCGGACGCCCGTATAAGTTTTCAAATCGATGCCGATATTATCCGCGCTCCGATTCGGCGACCGGAAGAATAATCGCCTGGCCGTTTCGGGGCAGGAGTTCCCAAGTCTTCTCCAAAGGTCGCGATTCCAGGACAGTGCGCAGCACCGCAATGACACCGGCATGAGCGACCGTGAGGATGTTATATCCCTTGACGTCTTCTAAAAACGCTTTTGCCCGGCCCGCCACGTCGTGAATTGTTTCTCCATTCGGCGGATACGCCTGTATTGGATTCGTGGCCCATGTTTTATATCGGTCATTGCTTTTATATAGTTCGGAGCCTTTTTTAAGCGTCCAATCCCCTTGGTCTATCTCCACAAGCCGGTCGTCGGTGATAATGGGCAACTCTCGGCCATCAACGATTATTTGCGTCGTTCGTAAGGCTCGGAGCATCGGACTGGAGTATACGCGGTCGAATTCCACATCGCCGAACTCGATTGCGAGCCGACGCGCTTGTGCCACGCCTTCGTCGCTGAGGTCGGTATCGGCACGGCCCTGGATTAGACCGAGGCGATTTTGTAAGGTTTGACCGTGCCTGACCAGGACCACTTTCGGCATGATTTCCGCCGTTCCTTATAAGCGGGTATGGACGCCATCGCCGGTCGCTCGCCTATCTGCACTGTTTCGTCCAGAAATTGAATGTCGTTTTCGTCGAGTTTTGCGCGGACGAAATTCTTCCGCATTTTACTGTTCATATCAATGCGACCGCTTTTTTGCAAGCGGTTCATAAGGGTATGCATTATTTCAAAGCTCATCTTACCGAGGTTTTCGATATTCTGGTTTCGATGAATGCGCTTGTCCAGGTTTACCTGGCCGATTACGTCAATCCCGAACCGCTCGTATATGTCGATCAACAGTCCTGTCTCGACGCCGTATCCCATTGAAAACGGCAGGTTTTCGAGGAGGCTGCGCCGTCCGGCGTACTCGCCCGCACAAGGCTGGAAAAGAAGCGCCAACTCGGGATAGAAACAGCCGAAAGCGGGCCGTACGAATATCTCAGTGACCCTTCCGCCGCCGGTGCCCAGCAGGTCTCCGCCGACCAATAAGGGCCGCTCGTAGAACGCTTTTACGAAAAGTAAGTCCTCGTTCTCGAGCAATGGGCCCACCAGCCCGTATACGAACTTCGGGTGAAAGTTTTCGATGTCTGCGTCGGCCCAGACGATAATGTCGCCCTTGAGCACGTGAAGGCTTTTCCAGAGGTTCTCGCCTTTCCCGCGCGCCGGGCCGAGTTCGGGGAGTATGTTTTCGGCAAGATATGCGTCCGCGCCGACATAGCGGGCGATTTCCCTGGTTTTGTCGGTGCTGCCCGAGTCGATTACGACCACTTCATCAAGCAGCGGGTATTGTTGCACCATTGCTCGACGCACCACCTCGATCTCGCTGGCGATGTTGGCTTCCTCGTTATAGGTAGGAAAAGCAAGGCTGATGGTGATCCCCTTGCGCTTCTTGAGTTCCACCAGGCGTCCTATGTCGGCATAACGCCTGTGATCGAAGACATTTGTTGTGATGTTTTCGTACATAGCGACCTTTCTATTAGAATACCTACCCCACTCAAACTCATCTTCCCAATGTTGAGAATGGAAGTTGAGTTGTTTTAGAGATATAATTAAATAGCAGACCATGCACGAAGTGTCAAGGAAGTCGATTGAATTGTCCGGTGAATTGCCGGATCTCGTAGTGGTGGATGTTGAGACGACGGGCGGCAGGTCTCCGCAGCATCGCGTGATCGAGGTCGGCGCCGTCAAGTTGCGCGACGGAGCCGAGCACCGCAGCCTGGCTACGCTTATACATCCGCGTCGCTCGCTTCCACCGTTTATAACGTCCCTGACCGGCATAACTCCCGCCATGCTGGCAAGGGCTCCATATTTTGAGGAGATAGCGGATGTCCTATGGGATTTCATGGATGGGGCGGTATTCTGCGCGCATAACGCCACCTTCGATGCGAGATTCCTTCGGGCGGAATTCGAACGCTACGGAACGGTGCCGCCGCCGCTCAAAGACGATTACCCCATTCTTTGCACAATGCGTTTGGGGAGAAGATTGTTGCCCGAACTTACGGATCATCGGCTCGACACAATAGCCGCTTATATGGGATTGAGCTTTACAAGAAGGCACCGCGCCCTCGGAGACGCGCTCGTTACAGCGCAAATAATGATAAACTTCATCGATATGATGAAAGAACGCGGAATTACCGATTTAAAAAGAATTCTTAAATTACAGCGCTCGCGAATCCCCCGCCCCGTATAGTGGTATTAACCCAAACAATGCAAGTCGAAATATAATGGGTTCGATAAATGTGGGAGATTTAGAGTAAAGGAATCAAGTCAAGAACGATAAGGTCGTTCGAAGTCGAGATATCCTTGATCCATAACCTGGTTTGAATCGAAGAGTTTCTCGACAACCCAATTGAGCGAATGACATGCATATTAACTGGTTTCAACATGTGAACGCGCGAAAACCCATATTCCCTCCATATCGCAGAACACATTTATTGTTGAATTCGTATTGAGATAAAACGCGCGTCAATTGGGATAATACTACCTTGTCCGAATTCAAATTGCTTACCTCTTATTGCCGATTTGGTTCTAAGGTAGCCTAAATCTGGTGAGGTGAATTTCAAATCGAAAAATTTCATTTGGGCCGTTTCCCCTTTTATGTTAACATATTAAAGTCTGATTAAAAATTTGTACCGGACGCTAGTGACGTGATAGCGCTATATTCGATTTGTTTTTCTCCGGCCAATATAAGCACCGGCCTTTCAATGAAGATCGATTTGTTTCGAAGGTGGTCCGAGCCGGTTTG
>CAZDAF010000256.1:0-5924 GCA_964503115.1 uncultured bacterium | reverse complement strand
CTGCCCGGTGGACGCATGCGTGCTGATGGAAATAGATTGAATGCCTCAGTTGGTATGTTGGGGCCCGAACGGGTTTCTATTTGCTTGCAAAGTTTTCTAGGAAAGAAAAAGCGGCCTGGAAGAGGCCGCTTTTCCGCCCTCCGGCTACATGTAAGCACCGGAGGCAAAAGGAGGGGCGAGCCACTAATCCGGGAGGATCAGAGGCAAAAGGCTTTTTAGCCTTATACACATTAGATGCGTCCGGTGGGAAAATGGTTCCCCGCCGGTTGAAGATTTGTGTTGCGCCTTTGCATGCAATGTGGTAAGTTGAATTTAATTCGATTTGGGGTGGAAGACTCATGCATCGTCACGTGAATGAAATAAGTCGTAGTGCACTCTCTTATCTCGCCAAAAAAGGACATGAGGGAGCCAGGTTTCAGGAGATGGCCGAAAAGCTGGACATTCACGAGAAAGACCTCTCCAAAAACCTTTTCTGGCTGGAAGAGCACCACATGATAAAGCTATCGACGAGCCTGCCCGCCGGTTCGACGTTCCCACAGATAGTAATAGCTCGGCTGACGCGTGAGGGCGAGGATTTGGTCTCCGACCCTGAAAAGCTGGACAAGCGTTTCCCGGTGGACGAGCCGGACAAGTCGGCGCCGGTTCAAACTTACGGGGATGTGTTGCGGTTACTGCGAGATGAAATTGAGGCGGATAAAAATATCGACGGCAAATCCAGGCGCGCAGCATTGGCCGCAATGGACAAACTTTCTGCTCTGGCCGTGGCTAACAAGGGTGTACGAGGCAAATAGTTCAAAGATCAATCAAGTATCGCCGGACTTTTTCAAAAGGGTTTCCACCAGAGTTTTTAGCTGCGCCACCTCTTCCCTCAGTTCTTTCATTTCCTTTCTTATATCTTCAGTTGTGGATTCGGTGTCGGTTTTTTGTTCCGAAGATGCTTGCTCGGATCGGGCCGGCGGTGGCGCCGGCAGGGTAGGAGCAGGTTCCTGCGACGGAGCCTCATCCGGCCAGGAAGGTTTTTCCGGCTTTGGGACTTCCGCTTGAGAGTTTGGCGGCGTGGGTTTGGGTAGCGATTCATCGGGGAGTTCCTGAATAGCACCGGGGGACAGTAGTTCCGGCTCATCATCATGCAAATCCGGTTCTTCTCCTGCGGAAGGAGGCGATGGCGGCGCGGAAGTGTTCAACCCTTCCATGTCCGGTTCGGTACCGTCTGCGTCAGGTCGCGCTGGAGATGAAGCGAAAGTTTCTTCGGGAGTGGGTATTACATCCGGCGGCGGTGCTACGGGTTCAATATCGTTGACGGCCGGAATGTCCTGTTCGGGAGCATCGAGTTGCTCGTGTGCGGGCGCCACCGGCACCTTTTCATCATCAACGAAACTTTTCGCTTCTTTCGATTCGCCGGTTCGCTCCGGCATGGCGTGTTCCCAGGGATCGCTGTGATCAACCTCGAACGCAGGGGCCGAGTCGGCTTCTTTTCCATCTATTGGGTGCAGGTCGGAAACCGAGAGTATATCCGGTGCGGAATCGGGCGACTCTGCACTCAGTGCATCCCTGCCGTGTAATATCTCCGGCGGCGGTGCTACGGGTTCAATATCGTTGACGGCCGGAATGTCCTGTTCGGGAGCATCGAGTTGCTCGTGTGCGGGCGCCACCGGCACCTTTTCATCATCAACGAAACTTTTCGCTTCTTTCGATTCGCCGGTTCGCTCCGGCATGGCGTGTTCCCAGGGATCGCTGTGATCAACCTCGAACGCAGGGGCCGAGTCGGCTTTATCTTCATCTATCGGGTGCAGGTCGGAAACCGAGAGTATGTCCGGTGCGGAATCGGATGCCTTTGCGTCCGGCGAGTCGCTACCGAGCAAGATGTCCGGCGGCGCATTCTGCAACGCCACTTCGGGAGGAGGTTTCCGTACTTCGGGCGTCGTGGGCGGCTTGAATTTTACTTCGCCGGGTTTCTTATGTTCGGCGTCGCCGGCATCTTCGATTTTATCGAATGCGGGCGTTGAATCCTCATGCGCCTTTAAAAGAGTGGCCTCATGACTGGATGGAGGGTTCGATACCTGCCATCTATCCCAGCCGCGAACCGCGTCATCGATACTGGAATCACGTGCGACAACCGGCTCAACGCTCGTCCCGATCTGTTTGCCGACAGCGTCGATCAGAGCCGAATCGGTCGGGTCGCTGAATGCAATAACAACGCTTTTATCTCCGGGAGAATTGGAGTAGCCTACCGGGAAAAAAAGTTTTTCCTCGGCGAGTTTCTTAGGTAGCGTTTCGAAAAGTTCTCTCGGAGTAGCGCCCGGGGCAAGCTCGATGTACCGGTACCCGAGCTGATTCGCGACGGTTTTGGCGATGGTTTCCTCGTCAACAAACCCGAGCTCGATGAGGCTCTTTCCCAGCCGACAACGCCATTTACGGTGATGACTCAGCGCCCGGACGAGTTGAATCTCGTCGATCACGCCCGCTCCTTCGAGTATTGCTCCAATCTTTTTCATGGCCTATTCCCCGAAATTCCCTATTATAGAGGTTAGCTTTTGTCACCGAAAAGAGCAACAGCATCTTCAAAAACGACTATAATCGTCCTAAAATAACGAGTAGTTTATACTGACATACCTTGTTATTAAGGACACGCATTTGGTTTTAACTACAGGGGATCGGCTTTTATTTTTTCCTTTTTTTAGCCGGAGTTTTTGTTGATTTTTTCTGTTTGGGAGTATCACTGGCGCGAAAGAACAGCCATTGCCTCTTTCCCTCGGGTTGGTTTTTGGACCAGCGGGCCGATAGCAGCACATACCTGCCCTTTAACTTCGTCCCCTTGACAACGAGAACCATCTTTTCCGGCTTGGCGCTTTCTATTTCGTATGTGCCGGAGTCCCATATTTTTACCGTGCCTTTTCCGTATCCTTCTTCGATGGTACCCTCGAAATCTATGTAATTCAGGTTGTGGTCATCGACTTCAACCGCCAGGCGCTTTACGCCCATTTCGAGTGGCGGCCCTTTCGGCACGGCCCATGATTTGAGCACGCCTTCCATCTCGAGCCTCAGGTCCCAGTGCAACTGTCTCGCGTGATGCTCGTGAATTACGAATCTCGGCATATCGACTTCCGCAATTATCCTAACATCAAAGCGGCGTTTTTTCCAGCGGTTTGGGTTGAGTTTGATCCCGTGATATTCTATATTCCCAACGTTTGCGCGTACTATCGAGGGAGGATGGAAAAATGTTGAAAGCTTTTCGAGACAGGATGGGAATTCCCCTTGCGAACATCGAGAGGACGCTGGATCGAAGTGTGCTGCTGATGGATAAGACCATCAACTATCTCGATGATGTCCAACGACTTACAACAAAGGCTTCACAGCTTATCGAACGAGTCGAATCGCTTGTTGATCGTGAAGAGGAATTGAAAAAACTCGAGGCTGAGCGCATCGGGCTGGAAGTGGAAATACTCCAGCTTAAGCGAAAAGAAGTTGCGGCCAGGCTCCCAAAGGGCGAACGAAAAAGAAAAGGGGAGAAAGATTGATAAACTGCAGGCGTAAATTTGTACTCGCCTGCTTTTTTGCGACGGCGGCGATTGCAATCAGCTTTGGCGCGTCGGCGGGGGGAGGGGCCGGATGGACGGAGATGAGATTACCGCATCTGGGCGACGTATGGAACTTAAAAGCGGTCGCTTTCGCAGACGCCGCCACCGGCTGGGCAGTCGGTTCGATCAAGGACTCGAACTGCGCGGTGGCTTTACGCTACGATACGGGCAGGTGGAGTGAGGTCTATTCACCGTGTGGCAGAAGGGCGTGGGTGATACATTTAGTTGATATTGCGCTTTCCGGCCCTCGCGACGGATGGGCGGTAGGTAATCGCTACTATATCTGGAGTGATCCGGATCGTTTCAAAGGCTTTTCGGCAAGGATGATGGGTGGGAAATGGAAAGCGGTGGGAGTGCCCAATATGGGGCGGAGCTTCAAGCTCGATGGGGTTTCGGTTCCACCGGGGAGCGAGGTAGCCTGGGCGGTCGGTGCCGTGGCTCAACAGCGCGAGCGCAAGGGGTTGGTTATGAGGCACACCGGAAAATGGCAACGGGTGAACGTCCCGTTCCCGGAGATGTCGCAATGGGAGCTCAAAGATGTGGATTGCCCCTCTGAGGAAAGATGCTGGGCGGTGGGTAACCTGGTAGAACCACCCGAAGGCCGCAACCCTCTGGTGGTGTTGAAATACCAAAACGGTGAATGGACGCGTGAACAAACGCCGATGCCACCGGCCAACGTTACTTATTCTAATCTTTCATGTGTTTCCTTCCCCACGCCGAATCACGGCTGGGCGGCGGGTAAGGGCGTTTTATTGCGATACCATCAAGGCAAGTGGATTAAAGACGTACCGGAAAAGTACGCCACCAACTGGATAATCAACTCGGTATCTTTCCCAGGGCCGGATTATGGCTATGCCGTGGGATGGGATTTAACAACTAGAAAGCCTTTGTGGCTCGAGCGAATTTCGGAAGGATGGCGCAGGAAAAAAACCCGGCACGACGCCAAGCTGGTCGCGCTGGATGGCGTATTTTTCCTCAAACGCGGGATGGGATGGGCCGTCGGCGGAATTGAGCGCGGTTCGGAATACCCCGCCGGCGCCTTTCAGTACCGTTCCCCATAGTAGTTTATACGGAGAATGGTGATTGCCCTTAAGTAGTTATGTACGTTGCGCGGCGAGGGAGTGGATTGTATTCTACACTTCTTAAAGAAGTTATTTGAAGTAAAGTTTTATTCATGAGTGTGGTTGATATAATTCTTGGTTGCGCTGTTTCGTTACTATTGGTGTTTCCAGGAGTACTGTTGGTTTTCGCGCTTTTTCCACGAAGGTCGCTCGGTGAAGTGTTTTTCATGGGCGGCGCGGTGGGATGGTGCATGATTGCGCTGTTTTCGCGTCTTTTTCCCTTGAGTTTATGGCCGCTATTTTTAGGGATTATGTATATTGTGACGGGTGCGGCAGTTTTCCGTGCCGTTTCACGCCCTTCCGATGAAAATATCACCCGCCTTTCCGAAAGTGCTCTGCTGTGGCTTTCGGCCTTGCTTGCATTTGCGTTACAACTGATTCCGGCGCAATCCGGCGTGCTACCGCCCGGAAAACATTCCATGTACCACCTTCTGCCTGCGGCCAAAACATTGAAAGAGGGCGTTGTGCCTGGAGATTGGCTGCCTTTTGCGAACATACCGATGCATCTCCCCCTTGGAAGTCACCTGTGGACGGCACTGCTGGCCAAACTGGGCTACATGCCGGTGCATTACGCTTTTAGAATTTCCTTCCCAATTGCGGCCCTGTTTATCGGGGGTGTGATGTACCTTTTGGCGATGCAGATATTCAAGGATAAAAGATCATCCTTTTTTTCGGCGCTATTGTGGATGACCGTCTCAAACTGGGGCGGAAAGCAATTGTTCATGGAAGGGCAATTACCTCATATGCTCGGCATGCTTCTCATTATGTCCTTGCTGTGGTTCATGTCGGCTGAGAACAATTTTCGCGGTCGCGTGGTAATGGGAGTAATCTTTGGCGGAATAATTTACTGCCAACACCACGCCATCCTCGTCGTCGCCGGCTTAACGGTAATGACGATAGTCACCGAAAGGGCAATGAACGGTCGATTAGGGCCGTGGTCGAAATCCCTTTTGGTCGCGGCGCTGATCGGGGCGGTTTTGGTACCCGAAGGCGTAATCAGGGGGGTGGGGCTGCTGATTCATCCGGCGAATACCGAACTTTACAAATTCCGGCAATATTTCATACCGATTCAAATGATTTTCCAAGGCCCGGGCATTTTGGTAACCATCGCGGGTGTTCTTGGGCTGACGCTTTTATTCGCCCGCCCTTCTCAGGAACGGTTGGTGCCTTTAATATGGATAACGTCGCTGCTGGCAATGCTGGCGTTATTCGGGTACCTGTACCG
>CAZDAF010000255.1:0-5931 GCA_964503115.1 uncultured bacterium | reverse complement strand
ATGTAGATGCTATAACATTCAAACCGGGCATGAAACTTAAGTGTGAAAGGAGAAAGAAATGGCTGAAAGGGAAGTAGTTTTTATTGATGGTATGCGCACCGCCTTTGGTCGCATGGGAGGAACGATTCGGGATATTTTCGCTTCCAAGCTGGCCAGTATAGGTATTAAAGGTTTGGTGGAAAAAACAAAAATCACCGAAAAGGCCCATGTGGATTGTGTTTTCTTAGGGTCTGCCGCCGGTTGTTCTCATTCTATGAACCCGGCGCGTTGGGCGGTACTTGACGCCGGTCTGGGATATGAGACGAGCGCTTCTTATGTGGAGATGCAATGCGGTTCCGCTATCGATTCCATCAACCATGCCGCATGGAAGATTCTGGCGAACCATGCTGATATTATTATTGCCGGCGGTATGGAATCCTACAGCCAAATAGCGGCCAAGTTTTCCATGGCTACGGAACCCTATCGTTTGGTTCCACCTTTGCCAATTGCGCCACAACTTTCTCCGGTTCCCGAGGAACGAATCGGAATGGGACTCACCGCAGAAAATCTTCAGGTCATGTACAATATTCCCCGCGAAGCGTCCGACGAATTTTCTTATAACAGCCAGATGCGCGCAAAAGCGGCGATGGAGGCGGGATATTTTGACGAAGAGATTGTTCCGGTCATAATCCCCGCAACCAGAAAAACACCCGAAATCGTTTTCAAAGTGGATGAGCATGTACGCCCGGACACTACTCTTGAGAAACTGGCGAAGCTTCCTCCCGCGTTTAAACAACCGGATGGGACCGTTACGGCCGGAAGCTCTTCGGGGCGGAACGACGGTTCGGCATTTGTACTGATGATGGGCGCCGATAAAGCCGAAGAACTCGGGTACGAACCGATGGCCAAATGGATATGCGGCGCCGACTACGGCGTGGACCCCAAGATAATGGGCATCGCCCCCGGTTATGCCATACCCATGGCCCTCAAACGCGCCGGATTGAAACTGTCCGATATGGATGTGGTGGAATGTAATGAGGCTTTTGCCGTGCAAAACTTGGCGGTAATCAAGGAAGTCGAAAAGCAGACCGAAGAGAAAGTCGATATGGAAAAGTGGAACCCCAACGGTGGCGCCATCGCCTTCGGTCATCCCAACGGCGCTTCCGGCACCCGGATTTGCATGTTTACCATGCGTGAATTGATACGCCGGGGTGAAAAGTACGGCATTTTCGCCTCATGCTGCGGCGGCGGCCTGGGTGTGGCTACCGTTATCGAAAACCTGAAAAGATAAATAATTTGTAAGGCTCTTTCGCGGGTGGCACATAAAAACTACATGTCCCCAAAATCCTATTTCTGCGAAAGATCGGAAAACGCAAGACACAATCCGATTTAAGGAGGAAATTCAATGGAAAAGAATTTTAAAGCATGGCCCAAGTACTGGCCCAGGACCATGAATTACCCCGAAATTCCGGTTTATGCCTTCTTGGATCAGACGGCAAAAAGAGTGCCTAATCGCATCGCAATCATATTCGGGGGTATGGACTTGACTTTCGGCGAACTGAAAGAACTAAGCGACCGATTTGCTTCGGCACTTGTGGATATGGGTGTCAGAAGAGGGGATCGAGTGGCGATTCATCTGCCCAACAGCCCGCAATTCGCCATCGCCTATTATGGAATTCTGAAGATCGGCGCCGTCTTTACGCCATTGAGTCCACTCCTTGCGCCGAGGGAGGTGGTGTATCAGCTCAACGACTCCGGAGCAGAGACATTGATTTCCCTTGATCTCCTGTACCCTGGCATCGACTCGGTCGTTCCGGAAACAAGCGTCAAGCGGGTCGTCACCACAAGCATTGCCGATTGTTTCAACTCGATCATCGCACCATTGAAGCCCATCGGTAAGATTGAAGTTCCGGATACCATCGATATGGTCCCACTTCTGAAACAATACGAACCTCACACGGAAGATGTTCCCATCGATGTGAAGAACGACATCGTCCACCTGGCCTATACCGGCGGCACTACCGGCCTGTCGAAAGGGGTGATGCTTACGCACGCAAACGTGGTGACGAATGTCCTTCAATACATGCACTGGGGAACCGGGTCTCACTCCGAGATGACCGATGGGGTCTTGACCACCGTTTATCCGCCCCAGATCGATCCGGCGGACCGGACTACCGAGCAGGATCAGGAAACCATGCTGGTGGTTGTGCCCTGGTTTCATGCGATGGGGACCATCGGTTATCTTAATATCCCGGTCACTTCGGGAAGCACCATGGTCGTGTTTCCGCGATTCGAGCCGAAGGAATATATCGAAGCCGTTGTTAAATACAAAGCCACCATGCTGGGAGGCGCCCCTCAGTTATATATCCCACTGATCAACCTTCCTGATTTCGACTCTTACGACCTCTCAAGTATCAAAGTGGCAGCTTCCGGCGCGGCGCCGTTGCCGGTAGCCGTGATCGATAGGTTGCTCGAAGCATTCTCCGGCGGTGCAGTGAGAGAGGGTTACGGGCTAACCGAATGCACCATGGGCGCAACTTCAAACCCGCCGATCCGAGAAAGTCTCAGGCCGGGATCGGTAGGGCTGCCCGTTTTCGATACCGAGCTAAAGGTGGTCGATCTGGTAACCGGCGAAGACCTTCCACCAGGCTCCGAGGGTGAGATTTGCATTAGGGGGCCGCAGGTCATGCAGGGTTACTATAACAAGCCGGAAGCTACGGCCGAAATCCTCAAGGATGGATGGCTATACACGGGAGACATCGGCAAGGAGGAAGAAGACGGGTTCTTTTTTATAACCGACCGCAAGAAAGACATGATCATTTACAAGGGGTACAATATCTATCCGAGGGAACTCGAGGAGGTTATCTTCGAGCACCCGGCGGTTCAGCAGTGCGCCGTGGTTGGTAAACCCGACTCCGAGGTCGGAGAACTCGTCGTGGCGTTTGTCGAGTTGAAAGAGGGCGCAAAGGCCACTCGGGAGGAAATTACCGAGCACACAAATTCAAAGATCGCTCATTACAAGAAAGTTCGGGAAGTGATTTTTCTCGATACCATCCCCGTTAGCGGCGCCGGAAAGGTTCTGAAAAAAGAATTAAGAGAGCAGCTAAAAAAGGAATAAATATCTGAATGCCTTACATTAAATTGCGTGAGTTTTTAGACTAATTTCCGCATGCGTTTCCTCAAACGCCTTCAGAAGTGGAAATTGAAATATTAAAAAAGCTTTTTACCGAGGAGGAGGCGAAAGTTGCTGCATTGATGACACCATTTCCGGAAATTGTGTTAGCTTATCGCTTAAACGAATCAAAACAACTACAGTAGGGAGGTACCGGATATGCCGAACGTTAATGCCAACGGGATTCAGATCGAGTACGATACTTTTGGCGCCGGCTCGTCGGCGCCGTTGTTGATGGTTATGGGCTTGGGCGCCCAGATGATCTTTTGGGACGAGGAGTTTTGCGAGCAACTCGCAACGCGAGGCCATTATGTGATCCGGTTCGATAACCGGGACATCGGGTTATCGACCAAGTTCGATGAGGCCGGCGTGCCCAACATTATCGAGGCGATGGCCGCCGCCGGGAGGGGAGAGAAGATCAAGACCGCCTACACACTTGACGACATGGCCGACGACTCCGTCGGGCTGCTTGATGCTTTGGGCATAGATAAGGCTCATATATGCGGTGCGTCAATGGGTGGAATGATCGTGCAGACCATTGCGATTCGACACCCGTCGAGAGTTTTGAGCCTTACCTCGATCATGTCGACCACCGGTAACCCCGATCTTCCGCTCCCGAAACCTGAAGCGATGAACATCCTGATGACGCCCGCGCCCACGGAACGCGAGGCGTTTATCGAGCATTCCATGAAAGTTTGGCGGACAATCTCCGGGCCGGGATTCCCACTCGACGAGGAGATGATTCGCCGGAAGTCGGAGCTTTCCTACGATCGCTCCTTCTACCCACAGGGCACAATACGCCAATTGCTGGCTATCATGGCTCACGGCAGTCGGAAATCCGCGCTCGCGAATGTGGCCGTGCCAACACTCGTGATTCACGGCGCGGACGATCCGCTTGTGCCGGTTGAAGCCGGCAAGGACACCGCCGAATCCATACCGGGGGCCCAGCTGATGATTATCGACGGTATGGGACACGATCTACCACGCGAGATTTGGACGCGCATTGCGGATGCGATATCATCACTAACGCATAAAGCGACTGAGGCATAATTCCGGTATAATTAATTCCAAACCGTACTAATTGGAAGTGAGGTTAAAAATGAAATTGTTAAAGAAAATAGTTTTAATCGTGTTTGGCGTCGTTGTAGCCGTCTTGGTTGGGTATGGTGTGCACTATGCCTGGCAAAACGGGCCTGTTGGGGCGGGTTACAAGGCTAAAATCTTCTGTTCCTGCGTGTTCGTCTCGAATCGAAAGCCCGATACCATCTTGAGCGAAGACCTGACGATTCCGGGATTATCTTTTATCAATGCGGAGGTCAACTACAAGGAGAAGTCGGTCACGGCTTCACTTCCCGGACTGATCAAGGTCAAGCGGCGTGCCGTTTATCGCGAAGGACTCGGGTGTACTTTGCTTATCGATACTACCGAAGAGGAACTTCGGAAGCAGGCTGCGGCAAATCCGGCGCCGTTACCGCCGGATAAAAAAGACCTGCTCTGGCCTGTTGGGGATCGTTTACCGGATGCGGATTTCGCGCCCGGAGTCGATGTGCAAAAGCTTAACGATGCATTGGACGATGCCTTTAGTGAACCCGATCCCGACCGGCCTCGCCGAACGAGGGCCGTGGTCGTCATTTATGACAGCCGCATTATCGCCGAGCGTTACGCGCCCGGTTTTTCGAAAGACACTCGACTGCTCGGATGGTCGATGACCAAGAGCGTAAACAGCGCTCTAATCGGAATACTTGTCGGCCAGGGAAAGTTGTCCGTCCATGATCCGGCGCCTGTGCCGGAGTGGCGCGAGCCGGGCGACCCTCGCGGAACCATAACGTTGGATCAATTGCTTCGTATGAGCAGTGGGCTGGAATTCATGGAGGAGTACGAATCCAACCCGACCTCGGACGCCGGTATCATGTTCTTCTCGACTCGCGACATGGCGGCTTTTGCCGCTGCCAAACCTCTCGAGACGGAGCCGGGCGGCAAGTGGTCCTACTCCAGCGGCACCTCGAACATCCTTGCGCGAATCATACGCGATTCGGTAGGGGGGCCGTACACCGACTACATCTCGTTCCCCCGTCGAGAACTGTTCAACCGAATCGATATGCGTAGCGCGATCATAGAGCCTGACGCTTCCGGTACTTTTGTCGGCGCCGGGTATATGTACGCCACGGCAAGAGACTGGGCACGCTTTGGACTTCTCTATCTCAATGACGGTTATTGGGAGGGAGATCGGATACTTCCCGAAGGATGGGTGGAATATACCCGAAAGCCCACACCAAACACCCCTCCCGCCGATCAATATGGTGCACAATTCTGGCTAAATGCCGGCGGAGAGGGAAGGTGGTTGCCCGGCCTTCCAACCGACCTGTATTCAGCGCGCGGTCATGAGGGCCAATATGTCACGATTATCCCGTCCCGAGACCTGGTGGTGGTCCGCATGGGGCTTACCAGAGATGAGGACGCCTGGGATCATGAATCGTTTGTCGCCGCCATATTGGAGGCTGTTCCAAAATAGATAAGTGGTTAGCTCCGTATAAAGTGAAACGCATGCAGGGTGGTGATTGGGGTAGAGGCTGAAAGCCGCGGGTAAAAGGAACTCAATCACCTCCTGCGCTTTCGGCGTCGGTCCGGTTTGCGCTGATGTTTTAGACTGATTGTCTACCGGTCATAGAGCGGTGTGAATTCACATTCTGTTTTATTGTTTGCGTTCAATTCGAGTCCCTTGGCATTTATCCCAGATTTTGCAGTTGGAGGTAGAGACAAGATAAATATCGAGTCAGACA
>CAZDAF010000254.1:0-5987 GCA_964503115.1 uncultured bacterium | reverse complement strand
CTGCGGCCGGAGTGCGTCTTCGAGGGGAAACCTTGGCAGGCGAAAACCTGCACCATTGTACTAAGTAAGTGGGCGGTTTCATGCGCTTGTGGGCGTACTTCATAATTCCGGGTAGGCAAGGTGTTACTTTTCTTTTGGAAAAGAAAAGTAACCAAAAGAAAACTCTTTGGCGCTTTCGCGCAAAAAGCCTTTTAATGATTCGGCTATCGAGAAAGACTACCCCGCGAACGAAGTGAGTTGAAGCGAAGCGAAAACCCGTATGGGCGGTAGGTAGGTTTTCTTTGCTTATCCTACAGACCCGTCCGGGCTTTCTTTTTTCCAAAAGAAAGTAAGAGCGTTCCGGTTTCGTCGGACTGTCGAAAACTCGGCCGATCGATGCAGTTTGCCGAACCTATAGCGAAGAATGTTGCGCTTCCTAAATATCCGTATGGACTCACGCGGCTTTCGGCCTTTTTTTTAAAACCGATGAAGCGCTTTCCGCAATGAATTTTCAGGCAGGTTTGTAAAGTTCGAGGATTTTTTGCGCGGCGGTTTGGCGCCGTTTGGGAATTTTTTAGCCCGCCGTCTTTTTGACAAAGGTGATGTTAATAATTTCTTCAGCTTTTCCTCCGCTTCCTCCGGCGACCTGAATGATATGAGAAGTTCGTTATTTTCCCGATCGTTCAATCGAGCTTCCTGATCGTCGTACAACCTCTCCTCGGGAAAAGCCAGAAACGGCACGCCGACGGCGGTTGTTTCCTGAACCAGATGGTAACCGCCGTGACCCACCACCAGGTCCACTCCCCGCATAAGCTCCATCATCGGGAAGTAGGACGTATGCGCGCTTGAGGGGTCGGGTTCTCCGTATGGCGAAGCGAACTTTATCACCGTGCGCTCTTCGCCCACTCTCATCAATACGTGGTAGATCATCTGGAAGAAAGCGTCCCCGCGCAGAGGCTGGTGTGTGGAAACGGCCATGACGAGGAATTTTCGTCGCGGCACGGCGAGTTTTTTACGCGCTTGTTCGCGAGTGAATATTTCCGAATCGGATCGCACGAGTATGGGTGCGACTTCCACGGCGCGGTTGTGCGGCAATGAATTGTCGGGCATTTTTTCCGCTTTGATCACCAGGTCGTAGTTGGATTCGACGAAAGCGTCAATATTCATAGTTTGGCGGTAATCCTGTCGAAGGCGCCGCGCCACCAATACTTTTTTGCCGCTGAACTCCCCAAGGAATTCTCTCAATTCGCCCATCAAGCCCATTGGAAGAACATCGACAACCAAAAGACCGGGTGAAAGTTCGCAGAGTTTATCGAGTATTTTTTCGCGGTACAAAGACGGATCCTCGGACGCTTCAACGATTTCAATGCGGGGTATTTCTTTTGCGATAACGTCCGAAAAACCGGGCGCGACAAGAACGAGGGGATCGATTTTCCCAAGCCGTTTTATAGCTCGTGCCAGGGAGGCGGCCCTGATCATGTGCCCCATACCGCCTCCGAGCGCATATATGACTATATCAGCTTCCTTCACCGTCCTCGTGGAAATCAGCCGAGCGGCCCCTGTCGAAAAGGTCGTGCTGCGAAGAGGTATAATGCGGGTAATAGTAGGGCCGGTAACCGTGGTAATGCTGAGAATGGCGTCTGCGGGCGCCGACCACTTTTTTGTACTCTTCGGGCTGCGCCTGTTTCAGGCATGATTCGCATATCGGAGCTCCGGCGCTGATGTGAGTGTGCTTGCGACACAGGTATTTGCCGCACATACTGCACTGGGCGTCGGCGGGCGCGTTACACTTGTGAAGTATGACGAATCCGGTCTTTTCCTGACATTTGTTGGGATTTGAATTCATCGTCGTCCGGTCTCCTAAAACTCGATAAAGTATACAAGCAGCCCCACTTGCGCGTCAAGGCGATTCTCCAGGAAGGGGATGAAAGCGGCAGCTTTGGGCGAGCCGCCCCGGATTTTGCAGATGACGTTCCCGGAACCGTCTTTTACCTTAATTGTTGCGCCGTCCGTGGTCACGGCGCCTATAAGCGATCCTGAAGCGTTTGTTACGCGGTAACCGCTGCCGGAAGATTTCACTTTTCCAAGTTCGATGTCGTCGGTTTTAACTTTGAATCCCGCGTCCCGGTACTTACCTTTGAAGATGGTTTCGTCGTCCGATCCGGTAATCTTGAACCCATAATCCTTTTTTTTGATTTTGACCAATGTTTCGCCGGAACCGCTTTTTACTTTCACGCGATCGGATTCGACCTTGATTTTCCATTTATCGCCGCCGGTCTTGACCTTGTATTTTCCCTGATCCCTTTTCGATATTTTGAACAGGACATTCCCGGAACCGTCCTTCGAAATTATTTCGCCTGCGGATATAGCGGACGTTTCGGCCGTCTGCGTCTCGGCTATTTTTCTGGTCTTGACGGTTTCAAACGCCGCATCTTTTTCTTTCTTACTTTTTATTGAGGAGTAGAACAAGTACCCCACCGCTCCCAATACGGCCACAAGCACAATGGCTATCACCGCCGCAATCACCGGCCCGCGACTGCTGCTCGAACCCGGGGTATACTGCATGCCTTCAGGAGGCTTAAAGCCGCTCATGTCGGGCGATCCACCGGATTGTTGAAATAGATTTCCGGAAGGTTGTGAAGGCGCCGCTTCCTTTCGGAAGGCCGATCCAATAGCCTGCTCGAATTCGGACAGCAATCCACCGAACTGATATTTCCCGCCCGACGCCATAAAATCATATGTTTTGCCAAGAACGCCTATGCCGCTCTTGATGAACTTCACGTCGCTTCGACGGAGCACAAGGACATCGCTCTTTCCGGAAGGGTCCTCGAACACGAAACAAAGAAGTCCCGAAGTAAGGGCGGCAAATCCCTGAACGACTTTTCCCTCCGGGGTCTGTAACGAACCCGGGGAGATTACTTCGGGCTCTTCGTTTGTCGCATTCATTATTTGTTCTACAGCGATTTCCTTGCTCAGCATTTTGCGATCCTCCGAATTTTTAATTGCTAAATTATAACATGCCCGGAGTCTCCTGCAAAAATCGAATTGTTATGGCGTGGATGTCTCTTGCATATCCGCACACCCAAAACGGGCAATGGGCTTAAAGCCCTTGTCCCGAAAGGGGCTGAGACAGGTTCCATATTTTTGTAAGAGGTTCTTCCGATTCTCGAACTCCGAAAAAAGTTTAATCGGCACATAATTTCGAGTAAGGGTGAAATTTTGGACATGTAAAAAAAATCAAGATATTGTGTGTTGAGGCATTGACATACCAGATATAGTGTGTATAATCTGCTACATAAGAAAGGGATGGCTTGGGGCGAGAGAGACATTTAGTTCGCCGGTCGAGAGAAAAAATGTTTCACAGAGCCCCGCAAACAATTGAAAGGGAAAGGAGGAAGGAGTATGGCAGTAAAGAAAGCGGCGAAGAAAAAGACTACAAAGAAGAAACCCGCTGCTAAAAAGAAGGTAGCCAAGAAAAAACCGGCCGCCAAGAAAAAAACTGCAAAGAAGAAACCCGCTGCTAAAAAGAAGGTAGCCAAGAAGAAACCGGCCGCCAAGAAAAAAACCGCAAAAAAGAAGAAAAGATAAAGAGCTTATCCCTTCAAAAGGAATCCCGGCAAACATAAACAGGGGAAGGTACCGGCGACCTTCCCTTGTTTTTTTGATAATTTCCGTCTTCAGTCTATAATTAATAACGACATATGTGGAATGAAGAACAGAGGGAGCGTTATGCCCGCCAATGGGTATTGCCGAGCTGGAGTGAAGAAGCCCAGTCCAAACTCGCTCGCTCGCGGGCGCTTGTTGTGGGAGCGGGAGGTCTTGGCTGTCCGGCTTCGTTTTACCTCGCCGCCGCCGGAGTGGGCGCCATCGTGATGGTTGATCCGGATTCCGTTGAGCTATCGAACCTGAATAGACAGATACTTCATTCAACCGCCGACCTGAACAGGCCCAAGGTGCAAAGCGCGAAAGAAAAACTGGAAGCGCTCAATCCGGATTGCAAGGTCGAAATTCACCAGGTAAATCTCGATGGGCAAAACGCTTCCGATTTCTTCGAAAACGCCGATATCGTTCTCGATTGCACCGACGGCTTTCCCAATAAATATCTGCTAAACGACATCGCCGTATCGACCGGTTCCCCGCTGGTGCATGCGGGAGTGTTGGCGTGGGGAGGCCAGTTGTTTTTTATTATGCCGGGCCGCGGGCCGTGCCTGAGATGCGTTTTCCCGAAGCCCCCCGAGGATGGTCGCTTCCCCGACAGCAAGACGGTCGGCATACTTGGAGCGGTGGCGGGCGTTGTTGGAACCATCCAGGCTACCGAGGCGATAAAGTTTCTCACCGGCGTCGGTTCCACGCTTGTGGGCCGAATGCTGACGTACGATGCGTTGAGTATGCAATGGCAAGAGGTACGCATAACAAAGGACGAAACTTGCCCCGCATGCGGCGTATCGAAACGGTAACCTTAAAGAGCTCCTTGCAAAAACAAAGCAACCGAGCATGCTTCACCTGAGACAAGGCTTGCCTGCGGCAGGCAGGGATTTCAATCCCTTGTCTGTTGCAACTTTAGATATACAGGTCTTAAGCAAACCATTCTTTTTGCAAGAAGCTCTAAAATAAATCAAACTCATTTCAGCAGGGGAATATAAATGAGTATCACCGTCAGGCTTGGCACTCCGTTCAGAGAGGTCACCCGTGGAAAGGGTGAAGTGGAAGCTCAGGGCGCCGATCTTATGGAATTGTTCGACGGACTCGAGAAACAGTATCCCGGTTTTCGGGAAATGGTTTTTGAGAACGACCGTACTATCCGACAGTATGCGCATATTTTTATCAACGGAGAAGACTATCGCCCGTTGGGCGGTTTGTCCGCGCCACTCGAGGGTGGTGACATGGTGGCGGTGCTGTTCGCCATATCAGGAGGTTGAAGATATTGGCTTCAAAACTTAAGGTGCCCGGTTTTCGCGCTTCGGCGACCAAGGCGGGATTGAGGAGTTCCGGCGATTCCCGGCCGGACCTGGCCCTGGTGATGTGCGATTCGATGGCGCAGGCGGCGGGAGTGTTCACTCGAAACAAGGTGCGCGCCGCCCCCGGCATATTGGCCGAAAAGCGTTTACGCAAAGGAACCGCACGCGCCGTGCTGGTCAACGCCGGTATCGCGAACTCGATGACGGGAGAAAAGGGGATGGAAGCGGCCACGGATACAACGGCGGAAGTGGCGAAAGTTTTGCAAATCCCCGATACGGAAGTGCTGCCGGCGAGCACCGGAGTTATAGGCGTCCAACTTCCGGTACAAAAAATAAACCGCGCGGCGCCGCGTTTGGTGAAAGCGCTTGCACCGGACGGATTCGGCGAAGTTTCAGAAGCCATACTCACGACGGACACCGGGCCGAAAGTCGTGCGAACGACTTTCAAGGTGGGCGCACGCAAAGCGACACTGCTGGGGCTGGCGAAAGGCGCCGGAATGATCGCGCCGAATATGGCAACGATGCTCGCGTTCCTGTTCACAGATGTCGATGCGGAATCGAAACTGTTACGAAAGGTTCTGCGCAATTCGACAGGGCGCACTTTCAACCGCATAACCGTGGACGGAGACACTTCCACAAACGACACCGTACTGATAATGGCCGGAGGATCGCTCGGCAACAGGCCGCTGACGGATTCGAGCCGGGGTGCGAAAGTTTTCGCGAAAGCGGTCGAGGACGTTTGCGCTCGATTAGCCGAGATGATCGTTCGTGACGGCGAGGGCGCAACGCGCATCGCAAGGGTCGTGGTTAAAGGCGCTTCGAGCGATTCGGACGCGCATAAAGCAGCCCGAGCAATTGCCGAATCGCTTCTGGTGAAAACGGCGCTGCACGGCGCCGACCCGAACTGGGGCCGAATAGCCGCCGCAGTCGGCAGATCGGGCGCAAAGGTGGATCAGAAAAAATTAAGTATAAAAATCGGCCCGGTGACTTGCGTGGTCAAAGGCGTGCCGGTCGAACATTTCGATGAAAAAAAAGCCGCCGCCGCAATGA
>CAZDAF010000253.1:0-6003 GCA_964503115.1 uncultured bacterium | reverse complement strand
ATCGGAATATTCGGTCCTTACGCGCCAGGGGGCCATGAAGTTATTCCTGTCATATTCCCAGAGTAAATCTTCACCGACCTTGTATAGTTTTCCTTTGTAACAGATGCCGTTTTCGTTCGTCCCCGTCCCGTCGGTCCATTTCCCGCCGAGGTTAATACCGATAGTGTCCCCGTTCTGCGTGCCGGAAAACGTACCCCAGTTCCATTCGGTCTTGTAGGGCCAGAGTCCTCTTCCGAAATCAAGCGTTGCCCAGGCCTTGCCGGTCTTACATTCGTAAGTTCTGTCGCCGATTTTGACCACGCCTTCGGTGGGCAGAGTGTTCTGTTTCGATGTGAACTGAAACCGCTCCCGGCTCCAGGGTATAACCACGTTTAGTGTCTCATGCCCTTCGGGTTTTTTAATGATTAAATCCGCCTCCACCTTCTTGCCTTTCATCGACGGGCATTCGAGGTGCACCTTTATTATCCCCGGTTCGTGAATGATGAAGGTCGGCATCCGCCTGTGCGAAAAGGAAACGCTGCACTCGACCTCTTCGGGCATCGGGCATCCTCTGCCGAAAGGTGTGATGATGGCTTTGTCGATAAGTTCTTTCGTTTCGTAGGCCAGGAAATATGCTGAAGCCAGGCCGATGTAATCTATGTCCGCAACTACGAACGAAAACAGGAAACTGTCCGTGGTGATACACCAGTAATGCCATTTTTTCTTTCGGGGCCACCCCATGCTCAAATTGCATTTATGCAGCGGTTTTCGCGACCAGCCCACCGCATCGGGGTTCAAGTGACCTTCCGGGTCGCACAACGACACCGGCTCGACAATTTCCGGTTCCTTATACTCTCCTTTGATTCTGGTGGCACGCATTTTTTCCTCCGCCTTTCCCACAACCTGGTAAGTCCCCGTTCCAAGGGCCATACCCGCTGCCACGATTGCGGAACTACCGATAAAATCCCGTCTTTTCATTCACTTCCGTTTGCTTGTTCTCTCGAATTCACTCAAGTAACGTATGCATTTCGGTGTGCGGCCCAAGAGGGCTTTAATGTGTTCAATCCACAAGTCGAACGCTTCCACGCGAGCCTTGGCGCTGAATTTAAGCCGGTCGAGATGCCCGGGATCCGTGTTGTAAGATTTCTCGACCGTTTTTCTGACTGCGGCGGTTACGGCGAACGGCAACGTACCGCCCCGGCCCGTCATTTTTATTTTCTCGTCTTTGGCGCAGTTTTCGCACACGGCGCCGCCCTCGTTAACGCTGTACATTTTCGAGCCGTCGAGCGGTTTTTCGCAAGATGCGCATCTGTCCAGCACCGGCCGGTGACCGAGTATTTCCAGCAGACGGAAAGCATCGAGCACGAAGCGGTCCGCACTTTGGACGCCGCGCTCCAATTTTCGTAAGAACTCAAGATAAAAGCCGCACGCCTCGGGAGCAGGGTCGCCTTCGCCCCAGGCGGCGAGCAGCACTTCGGCGAAAAGCGCCGCACGGCCGAAGCGCACCTCGTCGGTAAAAACCCCCGGGAATATCTCGACCAGGCGCGCGCTTTCGATAAATGCTATTTCGTCATCGCGCCTGCGTGAATAATCGAATTCGAGCCGGTTGAATAAAAAGATGCGTCCCCCGAAGCGCTTGACGCTGCGAAGTCCCTTGCGGGCCAGAACCCTCAGCGGCCCGAACTCGGGAGTAAGCACCCAGACGAGCAGGTCGGCCTCTCCATAGGTGACGATTTTTAGAATCAGGCCTTCGGCCGATCCGTGAAACAACGCTCCCTCAACTCCTCCCTATGACGATTAAGGCCATCGAGAAGTATAGCGTCGCGCCAACAATATCCATTATCGTGGTGATAAAAGGCGCGGTGGCCAACGCAGGATCCGTATTGAGCCGGTGGAAAATGATGGGCAGAAGCACGCCGCTGGTGGCCGCAATCGCCAATTGTATCGTCAGGCTCAGCCCGACTATCAATGCCATCATGTTGGGCCCCTGTCCCAGAAATAACGCGCACACTCCAAGCAGGAGACCGTAAATAGCGCCAAGCGCAAAGCCGACGCCCATTTCCTTGTAAGCAACCTGCCACATGCGCCTTGCGTCCAACTTCCCGGTGGCGATGCCGCGAACAACTACGGTTGCAGATTGGCCTCCCACATTGCCGCCCATGCCCAATATTAACGGCAAAAAGGGCACAAAAAGAATCAGTTTCTCGGAAGAGTCCAGAAATTTGCCGATTAAAACCGACGTTATCAACATTCCAATCCAAGAGGCAAGCAACCACGGGAATCGCGCCCGGACGCTTTTTCCGAAACTGCTGAGCACTTCCTCCTCGACGCTACCGGCCATTTTGAGGAAGTCCTCATCGGCCTCTTCGTCCAAAACGTCAACTATGTCGTCCACCGTCACGCGGCCCACGAGCTTGCCGTTGACGTCCTCGACCGGAAGGCTCACGAGGTCGTACCGGCGAAACTGGTCCGCAACCTCCTCCTGATCCATGTCCACGCGAGCCTTAATTACGTTTTTGGTCATTACGGAATCGAGAATGGAGTTGGGGTCGGCCAGGATAAGTTCCCTCAAAGAAGCGACTCCCACCAGCTTTTCCGAATCGTCCACCACGTAGATGTTGTGTATTTTCCGGACTTCGTCGGCTTGCGCGCGAATTTCATCTATGGCTTGCGAGACGGTGGAGGACGCTTTTAGCGCCACCAACTCGGCCTGCATGATACCCCCGGCAGTATCCTCCGGGTGGCGCATCAGTTCGCCGATTTCGGCCACGTCCTCGGCGTCCAGTATCGCCAGCACCGCCCGGACCTCTTCGTCCGACAACTCGCTTAACAAGTCCGCCGCGTCGTCCGAATCCATGTCGCCGACTATTTTCGAAAGCTCGTCGATACGGAGACGTTTGACCATATCCTCGAGGTAAGGGTCTTCAACTTCGCTGATGACGTCCGCAGCGGTTTGATGATCCATCAGCTCGAGCAGACGGCGACGGCCGCTATCGTCCAACGACTCCAAAAGGTCGGCTATATCCGCCGGGTGGAGAATCTTCAAAAAGCTCAATATCTCCTGATCGCCGCCTTCCACGACCAGGCGAGTGAGCTCGTCTATATCCCTTTTTTGCTCCATTTTATTCCCGATTCCAGAGTATTTGAGAATATCACGCCACGTTCTTTTGAACAAACTCACCCGGAATTTCGGAATTTCTAAAAGGGGATTTGTACCCCACCGCTTACTTCTCAATTACCCAACGGAAATTTCGGGGTGGGCTAGGGGTTAAGCATTGTGTTCCCATAATTGGTAAAACTAAGTATTGATGAACTCATAAAAACGCCGTTTTCTCACTTTTTGCGAAACATCAAGCACGAACATTTCGCAAAGTAGGTGCATGCTTAAGTTCACCCAGAGCAGTTTACAAGTTCCGCTCTTTCAGCCAGGCTTCGAGGTCGGCGAGCACCTCCGGATAGTTGGTTTCATTGAACAGCTCGTGGTACGCGCCGTCGTAGACTTTCAGGGTTTTATCTTGCGAGCCGCAATTATCGAAGAACCGCTTGCTGCCGCCTGGAGCAACGAGTTTGTCCTCGCTGCCCTGCATGACGAGTAACGGCATTTTAAAGTTATGCGCATTTGCATGCACATGCTCCATCGCGCCGACAAATTCGGTGTACCACCTCGCCGAGACGAGGTTGTTCACCAGCGGGTCGGCCAGGTAAGCTTCGCCGACTGCCGGGTTGCGGGACAAATCCGCCGGGTCAAGCTCGTTAGGCATCGTAAACCGTGGCAAAATCATGGAAAACGCATTTCCCAAAGCCTTCTTCCATCCGGGCACGGGCACCGCAATCTCGAGCGCCGGGCCGGTCACCACAACCGCGCGGAACTCCTCCTGACGATCCAGCGCGTACCGTAACGATATCAACCCGCCCATCGAGTGTCCGATGAGTATGTCTCCACCGGAAAGGCCGCTTTTGGCGGGCCGAGCGGCAACCATCTTTTCTCTCATAAAATCGATGTCTTTGATATACTCATCAAAGCTGTTTATATGGCCGCGTTTGCCTTCGCTCATCCCGTGTCCTCGCAGATCGGGCGCGAATACTTCGTAACCTTTCGGTACGAAGTGGCGGTAGAAGTTATTGTACCTGCCGGCGTGTTCGCCGAGACCGTGAACCAGAAGCACCGTGAAAGAAGTGGCGCGCTGTGGCGATATACGCCGATAATGAATCCTGGTTCCGTCAAAAGACGAGTAACGTTCCTGAATTTCGTTCAATTGTTCAGCCATCGTTCATTCCTCCCTATACTTTTTCCCCGGCCTTAACAAGTCGGCGGGGACTTATCTTGTCATAGTGTGCGGCTTACCTTTTGCGTTCAAATATTGTTCGAGAAAAGCTCGTTGCGACGGGGTTATTATCGTGTGGAATCTACCGGCATAAACTCTCTCGACGGCGGCGGGCTGGTCGAGCTTTTCTTTCAGGCCCACCCATGCGGCCAGCACCGTCCCGGTTCTCCCGCGCCCCTCGAGGCAATGCACGGCGACGCCGCAGTCTTGCGCCAAACTGCCGTCGATAAACGCCACGGCGCGATCCATCGAATCGAAGGAAGACGGCGGTTCGCAATCATCTATAGGCTCATGATGATGCAATAACCCGGTGTCGCGATACCTTTCGCCATAAGGGTCCTCTTCCGTCAGAGTCAATATCGCGCCTATGCCTTCGGTTTTCAATAACATCAGTGTCTCATCCAACTTCGACGCCCACGGCTCGCCCATCCCGGCCAATTTGTACGGTTGAAAAAAGCCGAAACAAATCTCGTCCAGGATTCGTTTGTCCGATTTTTCGAATTCCGACGGCATAAATCCCTCATACGTCAGGCAGCTTGCTGTGAAGCTGGACATACAAGCCTTTCAGCAGATCATAATGATATTGTTCATCCGCTATCAGTTGTTTAAAAACATCCTTGATTTTTCTCTTGATAGCGAGTTCAAGTCCTTTTTTATACAGCTTGGTTGCCTTCTTTTCCTCCATCATGGCATACCTCAGTATATCGTCTTCGTTTTTCATGTCTTCGAAATCAGCTTTTTTTATCTCCTCATCGGACGGTGGTTCCGCTTCTATATCAAACCTTTTCGACAGCAGGTTCAAGTGGCCCCGCTCCATACGCATGAGTTGCCTATAAAGCAGCTTGCTGCGAGGACGCTCACAGAGCATTTCAGCTCGAGCGTAAAGCACAATAGCCTCCTTCTCACCCTCAATGGCTACTCGCGCTATTTCATCGACGCTCATATTTTTGTTCCATTCGATATTCATGATATTCAAATTACCCTCTTGCGGTTTGATGCTCGCCACGCCACGGCGTGGTTCGGGTTATTGTTTCACGAGCACACTCGAAGAACACAGACCTCGTCCGTTCGCCGTCCCTTGGCAAATACAATATCCCGAAACAAGTGCTCACGCAAATGCCATGTTCGACCATACGAAGCGTGTGCTACCCAGCTTTGAATCGATGCGGCTACCTGCTCAAAACTTAATCTTCCTTCCGCATACTCTTGCTGCATACGCTTCACTCGCTGTTTGAAACGCCGGATATTCGCCCTGTCCAAACGACATCCGTGAGGCCATATACTAAAGCCGAGAAACAGCGTCCCTTCATTCACGGGATACACGTGAGACTTGCGTGGATGAAGTTTCAGCCGAAGTTTTCCCAAGTAATGATCTATTTTTCGTCTCACGTCATGTAATTGATCCTTGGTATCATCCAGTATAACAAAATCATCTACATAACGGATGTAATATCGGCAACGCAGTTCCTCCTTGATAAAATGATCCATACCGTTAAGGTAAATGTTCGCGAAAAACTGGCTTGTAAGATTTCCAATCGGAATCCCGATCCTGCGTTGAATCGGAGTAAACAAATCGTCGCCCTTGAAATAATGAAGCACCGACTCCTGCTCGTTGCTGTGGTCGATTATCAGCCTGATCAGCCAGAGCGTGTCCTTACAGCCTATTTTTCGTTCGATCAGATCATAAAGAATCTCATGA
>CAZDAF010000252.1:0-6004 GCA_964503115.1 uncultured bacterium | reverse complement strand
ACAGACAAGACTATTGCGGTTGCCTATACAGCCTGAAAGACAAGCAACAAAAGGATAAAAAAAGATAGCCCTTGACAAAAAGCTTTTCCCTCTGCAAAATCAAACTCGGAAATGCAATTCACACTAATATTAGTAATACTCCTTTCGATTTTATTAGCTGTTTTCCTAAGCCGGTACGTTTTGGTATTCGCGTTCTCCAAACGGAAACGAGGGCGGCGAAAGGGCAAACGTTGCCCAAACTGCAAAACAATCGTCAGCGTCAAGCGGGATGTGTGCCAGCACTGCGGCTATGTTTTTACAAAAGACCAATAGTTTTTCTTTATTTTTCACCGCGGCGGTGATAACCGCCATATTTTCTTTAACTGCCGGTTGCAAGAAAAAAGATACCGAACCGATGATGAAGATGGCCACCCCAATAGGTCCTCCCGGGGGGGTAGGGTGGCTAAATGAGAAATTATTTTATCAGGATATTGACCAGCTTTATGTGGTCAAATGTCGCTTCGACAGTAAAAGAGCCGAACTTGTCGTTAAAAAGCCGTATGTCACCGGGTATCTCTACGACTTGAGAACCGTCAGCAGGGACAAGCTGTTAAGCCATCCGGCGGTTCAAATGATGTCGCTTCCACCTTCCATTGGAGAGGGAATATTTTTTTGGGGGGTGAAAGGAATAGGATCATCCGACGTAACCTCTCTAAATCTGTCACAACCAAGGGACGTTTTTCCACCCCAGGGAACCGACGCCATATGCCTGGACGGTACCGGGATATGCGCCATCGGGCCGGAACATACACGTTATATGCCGAAACCGTGGAGTGAGTGGAAAACCGGCCCGCATCCGTTGGGCGGTGCACCGGTGCAATACAGCGGACTGGTGTACCTCCCACACTCCGGCACATACCTTACCCTGCTTTCATCATGTGGAGAAGGTCTGGAATTCAAGCTTAAAGCCGGTTCTCGGCCCGAAATTGTGGCACGATATACGGCGGTAACCGATCATCCCTTCGATATTGATTACGACCCTGATATGGACGTATTGTGGATAAGCGATCCCGCCGAGCGATCGATATTCCGTGTAAAGTTCGAAGCCTTTAAAAATTCGCGTTTTCCGGATAAAGAAATCCCGCCCGGCGCTCGAGAAGTATCCGGCGAGATCAAATCCGATGTAACGTGGAAAGCGGGCGACATAGTAGCAAATTCCACCGTAACAATCGAAAAGAACGCCAGGCTGATCATCGAGCCGGGCGCGCGGGTGCACTTCGCTTCGGGCGCAGGAATTCTAATAAAAGGAACGCTCCGGGCGCAAGGCCATGAGGATAAACCGGTCGTATTCGATTCACTTCGAGCGGGAGAATTTTGGAGAGGCATTACTTCGGGCTCCGGCGCAAGCATTCTCATGGACAATTGCATATTCGAGCGATCCCGAGTCGGGCTTTCGGTAGATTCCCCCGCCGCCTTGGAAATCTTCAGTACAAAGTTCAAAAACGTACCGGGATCGGCGGTTCGCGTTACGGATTTGACCGATGAACTCCGGCGGCTTGTGGTTCGAGACTGCTTCTTCGACGGAATAGGCGGCGCGGCGGTGTCAATCGAGGGTATCGATTCTGATTTGGAAAGAAAGATGGAAATCCAAACCAACTTTTTCTCCAAGGTCGGGACGGCTGTCGTTTTGAAAGCCGGCCCGTCGAAGCTCGGGAATACCTTCGTGGAACTGGCCGGAAATATCGTGAGATTTGCGAGGAGAACCGTTTTCGATTTTCACGGTGGAGGCGGTCAACTGGAACTGCAAATCTCGGATAACGTCATCACCAACGGCAGCGAACTGGCCGACTGCCTGAAAATAAGCAACGCATCCGGGGCAATGGTAAAGCGGAATTATTTCTTCCTCTGTCGCAGCGCGGCCATCGAAATAGTCAAAACACCGGCAAATATCGAATCAAACGCGTTTGAAGGTTCCCGCACCGGGATAATAATCAGGGCGCCAAAAGGTAATATCCTTATTAAAAACAATGAAGCTCGAAATGTGGACATGGCGGTGGGTTCCGAGGCAAAGCCGGAAAAATCCGCGCCTTTCAAACTGACACTCGGCGGGAACTTGTGGGGGAAAGGATTTTATAACCCACTGAAACCGATGGAAATTCGCCTCGAAACGTTGGGTAAAAATGTAATTTTCAACAGCGATGCCGAAACATCGAGAGCTGCCGCGTTTCTGTCATTGGTCGTTGTTTCAGGGCTGACGGGTGAACCTGTCCCGGGCCATGAAGTTATGATCGTCATGCCGAATCGGGTGACGCCGGTTAAATTTTACGCAAATATGGCCGGCAGGTACGCTGGATCCCTGCCGCCTGGCAATTATAACCTCCAGGCCAAAGGCGGATTAGGGTGGCGGAAAGTTGTTTTAGAGAGCGGAAAATTGACCGACTTGCGGTTAACTGCGCCTTGATTTCCACTAACTTCGAGCAACCGGGTTTCTGTATGCCCTGCGGCAGGTTGTCGAGAAGCGCTTCTTAGTATACGATTTCAGTCAAGATGCTGGCAAAAGTTTGCTCGGGCGCCGTTTTAGGCATTGACGCCTACCGTATCCAGGTCGAGGTCGATATATCGGTGGGAATGCCTTACTTTGCACTCGTCGGGCTGCCGGACGGAGCGGTTCGGGAAAGTAAGGAACGGGTGAGATCAAGTATCCGCAATTCCGGGTACGATTACCCCTTCGAGCGCATTACGATCAACCTCGCTCCCGCCGATATAAAAAAGGACAACTCCGGTCTCGACCTGCCTATCGCGATCGGGATACTCGCCGCGACAGGCATTATTCCCACCTCCCGGCTGGACGACTGCATGGTGCTGGGCGAATTAAGCCTCGACGGCGAAGTCAAGCCCATACGGGGCGCATTGCCGGTCGCTGCCGCATGCCGCGATCTGGGCATAACCAACCTGCTGCTGCCGCGCCGGAACGCTCCCGAAGCCTCCGTGGTCGAAGGGGTGAACGTCATACCTGCAGACAATCTCACTCAGGTGGTCGACTTCCTTCGTGGACATGCGGACATCGAACCGGTCAAAGTCGAAATCACGGAATTATTCGAAAGAGAGCGTCATTACGAAGTGGATTTCAACGACGTGCGCGGCCAGGAGCATGTCAAACGGGCGCTTGAAGTGGCCGCAGCGGGTGGGCATAACGTGCTCATGATAGGACCGCCCGGCAGCGGAAAGACCATGCTCGCAAAAAGACTGCCGACCGTACTTCCCGAAATGAGCTTCGTCGAAGCCATCGAGACCACTAAAATCTATTCGGTAGTCGGTATGATTTCCGAAAAAACCTACCTCGTCGCCACTCGCCCTTTCCGGTCTCCCCATCACACCATCAGCGACGCCGGCCTTATCGGCGGCGGAAACGTACCCCGGCCCGGCGAAATAAGCCTCGCGCACAACGGCGTGTTGTTTCTTGACGAATTGCCCGAATTCAAAAAGAATGTGCTCGAAGTGCTCCGGCAACCGCTCGAAGACGGCAACGTCACCATAAGCCGCGCCGTCACCTCCATCACCTACCCCGCGCGATTGATGCTTGTCGCCGCCATGAACCCCTGCCCCTGCGGATATCACGGCGACACCATGAAACCGTGCAGGTGCACCCCGATGCAGATTCACAGATACCGGTCGAGAATTTCCGGGCCGCTTATGGACAGGATAGATATACAGATAGAGGTGCCGTCGGTGAAGTACAAGGAACTCAGCGCCGAGCACGGCGGCGAGCCGAGCGATAATATACGGGATCGCGTTAACAACACACGGCATATACAGGCCGACAGGTTCAAAAAAACGAAAACCAACTGCAACGCCCAGATGTCACCGCGGCAGATAACGAAATACTGCGGTGTGGACGAGGAAGGCCACCGGCTTCTCGAAAACGTCGTCGACAAACTCGGCATGTCCGCCCGCGCACATTCAAGAATCCTCAAAGTCGCCCGTACAATCGCAGACCTCGAAGAGTGCGAAAACATTAAACCGCACCACTTAAGTGAAGCTATTCAATATAGAAGTTTGGATAGGGAAGTCGGCTGATAATTAAAGGGAAAATTAGTTACTTTGCTCCCCCTCAAAACCACTAATTTTGTGTGCCACTTACACTGACGTTGAACAGGAAAGGGAATGCTTGATTCCATATCTGGCGAGCAGCAATTAGTTCCGATATGACAAGATGAAAACATGCTTGTTCACTTTTCTTTTTATAAACTTCCTTTACCCTTCTTATTGGAAACAATTTAAAACAACAGCCAATACCCCCGCCCTTAACAAAAATTCGAATCTCGGCTACAGTTAAACAAGGGTAAATTAAAACAGGAGAAATGGATGTTGGTTATTGGCGAGAAAATTAACGCCACAATGAAGATCGTTTCGGAGGTTACAAAGTATATAGAGATAGTGAGTTTTTTACATCATTGGCTCAAGCCGAAGCCGAAGCAGATATCATTGGGCAAAAGTAGGCAGAAAGAAATGATATAGTACTTGCCAATGGTACATAAATTCAAAATCGCGGTTGTAGAAAAGAATCCAGGGCTTGTCGGTCGCCTGAGGAACATGTTTGCCGATGGCCGGGTGGCGAACGTTCCGAGTATAGATCATGTACTGGAAAGCTTTGAGTCAGAGATTTACGATATACTGATAATCACGAGCGCGGCTTTTAAAGCGGGCGAGGTCAGTGGTATTGAGTTGCTCGAAGTCATACATGCCAAGAGTCCCCAGACGCAGATATTGTTTATGGTTGAGACGAAAGATATCAAAATCGCCTAGAAAGCTTTGAAAGCGGGAACATACCAATATACCAAACTGCCAATAACGGACGAGGAATTACGGTTGTTAATCGAAACCGCAATCGAACAAAGACCTGAATACGAGGCGCAGGCACAACTTAAACCCGCACTCAAAACAACGAAGCTGGAACAACTTGTCGGTAGCTCTGCGGCGATGCAGGATGTGTATCGACAAGTAAGGCAGGCGGCGGCTACAGACATGCCGGTGTTGCTTACCGGGGAGACTGGAACGGGAAAAGACCTTACCGCTCAGGCGATTCATAATCGAAGCAATCGAAATGAAGGACCTTATATTGCAGTGAATCTTGGTGCTTTACCAACGGAATTAGTGGCGAGTGAGCTTTTCGGTCATGAGAAGGGGGCCTTTACCGGCGCGGTTGAGCAATACAAGGGAAAGTTTGAACTTGCACATTCAGGAACTGTGTTTCTCGATGAAATCAGCACAATTGACGAAAAAATTCAGGTAAGTTTACTCCGCCTTATCGAACAGAAAAAATTCCATCGTCTGGGAGGTCGAGGATCCATTACATCAAACGCAAGGCTTATAACGGCCACAAACGAGGATTTATCCGACGCTATTAAGCAGGGCATATTTCGAGAGGACTTATATTATCGCCTGGATGTGTTCAGGATAGATGTGCCGCCATTGAGAGAGCGATGGGGAGATATTCCGCTTTTGATTGATGAGTTCACAAAACGATACAATAAATCTTTTCATAAAAACATAATGGGCATTGCGCCGGAATGCATAACCTTGCTTGAATCTTATGACTGGCCTGGAAATGTCAGGGAACTGAAAAATGTGATTCAGCGGGCTGTATTGGTGTGCCAGGGTGACGTGATTTTGCCGGAGTATCTTCCACCAAGATTTAATCCTGAGAAATCAAAAAGTGGGAAAGTGAGTTTCGATATTGGCACGACACTTGCGGAAGTTGAAAGAGAGATGATTGTTAGAACCTTGAATGAGACTGCGAATAACCGAAAACGCACTGCCGAGATATTGGGGATCAGTCGCCGAGCTTTATATAATAAGATGAAAAAGTACGAAATAAGATAGTGTGCATAACTTATACATGCACCATTTTGGATACTTCAATATTGATTTAAGCTAATATGTCGTAATATAAAGAATTATTTCTGAGACATCTCAATTAGTGTGATATCTGCGGGATTAATTAAAATAAAAAATGAGCATTTTA
>CAZDAF010000251.1:0-6037 GCA_964503115.1 uncultured bacterium | reverse complement strand
GATATGATTTCTGATCTTTTCCTCCGATATTGCGGTGATGTGGTTTCAAGAGTGGTCCGAGCCTTTGCTCCATTTCTCTTGCCACCACCTGGCCCCAAAGATAGCACTTTACCTTGTCATGACCGTCCTCTGAAAGAGCATTACCTGCACATCTTGATACGCATTTCATGCATTTTTCTCCTGCAAAGTGAAGACAGTTGGCATAGGGATCGTCACTTTTTCTCGGGGTAACCTCCAGGGGAGCATCCGTGATAACCGATCCCAACCTGATATTACATCCTGCTTCCGTTATCAGTCCCTCATGCAGGCCGAAAGTACCGAGACCTGCCGCGAAAGCGATATGGCGTTCAGACCAGACCGCGTATATAAAACCGGGTTCGCCAACATCCCTGAAATTCAATTGAAAAGCGGGGCTGATCATTCCCCCTACGGCTTGAAATCCTTTATTTTTATAAAACTCGACAGTTTGTTCCAGAACTTTATTCTTAAAGGCATTGGCGAAATTCCTGCCCACACAATAAATCTCAGCCGGCATTTCGGCGACGTTTTTGTCCTCTTCCCGAATCTCATTTGAATATGGAAAAACAATCGAAACAATCCGGAGACGTGCTTTCAGGTTGTCTCTGTCGGGAAGCCCGCCGGCCAACCACATTTCCTGAGGAGTCATATGCTTCGGACCGACGACTTCACTATCTTTATATTTTTTAAATATCGGATCATCCCCACCGGCGACGCCAATTATTGGGGCTTGAAAAATCCTGTCTCCACCATACTTTTCAGGAAGGCGATTCAGATCGTTGGATTCAAAAATCCCCTCAATAAATTCAAGTGTCTGTTCGTTTATTTTCATTTCAACCTTCCGGTTAGATAAAGCACTTTTCAAGGGCATCTACGATTTTGTTTTTCCTGTTAACGTGCGCTTGTAGTTCTTCTATGTCCTCCTCGGAAACGCCTTCAAAGCGGCGCTGCAAAGTCAGGAAGTCATTAACCGGCCTTTGTTTTTGTTCCGGGACCTTGACCGTACGTGTAAATACGCCGTCTTTATATGACCATAAAGGTGCCATTCCCGTCTGGACCATCCGCCGTGACACCTCCACTACAAGCTCCGGCTGATACATCCAGCTCACCTGGCAGGGAACATATACGTGAACATATGACGGTTGAACCTGGAGAGCTTCTTTCACCTTGGTAGCCAGATCTTTCACGTAAGCCGGCGACGCGGTCGCGACGTATTGTGCTTTACTGAACAACATCATCAAAGGCATGTCCCTTTCTGCGGTAGGTTTTCCACCACTGGCTCTGGAAAAAATTCGCGTCGCCGCTTTCAAAGGCGTCAAAGCGTTAGCGGCGCTGCCGCTGTTCGAGTAAGCCTGGTTGTCAAGCACAATCCATGTCAGTCTCTGTTCCCGATCGAAAGAACTGATTAAATCTCCCGCTCCCATCTCGAGGGCCCGGCCATCACCGGTCATAACCACCAGCACCTTATCATCCAGAACTCCCCTTGCTTCCATGGCCGCCTGTATGCCCATCATGCCGCTGCCGTCCACACCTATCCTTCCACCCGTTTGCAACTCGGAGCGGCCCCCTCCACACGACCGCCCGAAGACCATAGCGTTGGGAGTCGATTCGTAAATAGCGCGAAGTACAAGTTTGGCCGCCAGCAATGAGCCGCACCCCCGGCATTGTTCGGAGCCGGTCATATAATAGTTGTTCTTATCTTCCCACAAAGATTTTGTGTCCGCAGTTTCTTTGGCCAATTCTACTTGCTCCTATTCTCCCATTACGTGTCGGGTCGGGTCGAACTTGAAGTTCAACAACGGAAGCCATTCGAGCTTTTTCTCGACCTGCCCGCGATTAACGGTTTGAATCCCCTCTCCTATTATGTGGCTTACAAGTTCAAGAGATATGGGTGCTCCGCCAATACCGACGATCTTTCCCATAAGCATCGGCGCCGAACCATTACCGGCCAGACTGGAATAGAGGACGCCTCCAACCTCTGAAAACAATGCCGCAACGGAATTCCGGTCCATGGTGATCAGAAGTTTCGCATTTTTGACCGCTCCAGTGATTATCTCAGAGGGAAAGGGCCTGAACACCCGAACTTTGATGCAGCCGATTTTCACACCCTTACCCCTGAGCGCATCTACAATATATTTGACACTGGGATATACGATTCCCATAGTGATAATAATAAGCTCAGCATCGTCGCATTGGTGACATTCGATAAGCCCACCATGCCTGCTGCCGAACAACTGCTTATATTCTTCACCCACCTCTTCTATGATCGTTGCCGAATCCTCTTCAGCCTTTTTCTGGAGATACCTTATATCCGTAAACAGCGGTCCGCCGACACCTTCCTGAAAGCGGCGTGAAGAGCATTGCTCTTTCCAGTCCCTGGCGACATAATCCTTTTCGGGTTTTATAAAATCGGGCGCCGGCAAGAACTCATCTATACTTTTCTGGTCCGGAACGTTCACTCTAGCCGACGCGTGCGAAGTTTCCCACCCGTCATATCCTACAATCGCCGGCAGCATGACGGAATTATTTTCAATGATCTTGTAAGATTGTATTATTGTATCGAAGACATCCTGCGAGTCTTCGCAATAAAACATAAGCCATCCCATATCTCTCTGTGAGATGAAGTCGTCATGGTCACAATAAACGGTAGTGGGAGGCTCGAGAGCCCTGCTGGGGCATACAATAAGCATGGGGAGTCTCGAACATGCGGCATAGTGGATTTCCGAAGTGGCCCATAGAATTCCCTCGGAATTTATACAGTTCATGGTTCGGACACCCAACCTCGCGGCTCCGATCTGCAGGCTTGAGGCGGCTTTTTCATTCTCAGGGACGATAATCGAAAGCCCGGGCGCTTCCCCCGTGTCTATAAGTTTCTGTAGCGTTTCCGCCACTTCCTGGTTAGGGCCCATAGGGAAGGTTGTGTTGACACTGACCTTTGAGCGCAGAACGGCCCACGCGGCAGCTTCGTTCCCCGTCAGGCTCATCCTCGACGTTTCCATATTTTTAACCTTTCTTTTCCTGTTGCGCAGCTATTGCTTTCTGAACGTCTTCCATCGTAATGGCGTTATGCACGCATTCCACAGCGCAGGTACCGCATGCCTTGCAGATGTCATAGTCGAAATGTATAGTGTCGTTCTCCCACGATATGGCAGCCTCGGGGCAGAAATAGGCGGACAGACACTCGGCGCACGTACACTTCGATGCGTCACAAACCGGCAGGTTTTTCCGCCACCTGCTGCCGGTGCTCCTGAACTTCCGGATGACTTTATTTAAATCATCGACGCTCCACTCCTTGCTGCTTGCGATTTTTTTAAAGGCCTCTCGTGTTACACTACTGCCGCCGGTTTCCAGTTCCCCGATTTTCATGTCATGGACGACTTGCGCTTTTTCGTACGCTTCTTCAAGGCACAACACGTTTTGTTCGCGCACTTTTCTATCAAGGCGCTCGTGCGCCAATGTTGCTTCTTTCACATTTTCAATGTCAACAATGCCCCCGGTTGCGGCAACGAACAATCCGAGAGCAGTAATACCTGAAGGGGCTGGTTGAATGCCCACACGCTCCGTAAAAATGGCTTCGGCATCAACCGTGGCGACTGTCCCCTGGAAAGGAAAGGGATATGTACCCGATAACTCTTCCGGTGATTTCGATGTGCAAACCATCAATATGCCACTGTGAAGTTGTCGCAACACATTAACCCTGTTCATTTGCGACATCAGGCTTGATAAACCCTGCTTCGGCTTGGTCAGCGATTCATGCATAAGCATGATACCTTTCGGACGGTTGACACTTATACCCGGCGGGATTTCAGGCGTATCGGCAAATCTGATCACAAAGCCGTTCGAACCCATCCCGCGCAGTCCGGTGAGGTTTTGGCCGAGGTAAGCATATTTACCCTCCAGGATTAATGCCCGTGTCAGTATCTCGAGCGCCGTCCTTCCGCCTTGGCGGGCGATACAGAATACGGGAAATTCATGGATGTCTTTCTCGATGAAATATTCATCAACACATTCTCTAATATTCACTTGCTCAAGCATATCAAGTTCCTTGCGCCGGTCGTCTATTTTTTGAGTTAATCATTCTTGAGGTGATGGACTTCGGCGACATCATCGCCCCGCGTTTTCTCTTCGTATTGTTTGATAATGTACTGGCTTTTGTGGGTCGCGCGCTCGAATGTGTCGGGCGGCACGAACTCGATCGCCGGTGTAACCCGCATGTGGGTGTGCATATATGCTCGAATGTTCTTATCGAGCTGCTCGATATCCTTCGAATCCAGCCCCTCACCTTGCTCGACCTTAAGTTTTAGAGGCGGCGTGACCGAAGGAGGCGGAGAATCCAGTATAATTCGGAACTCGCCGGTGACTTTCGGGGCGAATTTCGCAATAGCCTGCTGTATCGCCGATGGATAGATGTTTACGCCCTTGACAATCAGCATGTCATCGGCACGGCCGATTATTCTGAACCGCAACCTGTTGTCTCCGCATTCGCAAGGGCTGGTGTGGATCTCGAGTATGTCGCCAAGGCGGTAGCGAAGCAGCGGAGTGCCTTCCCAGTCAATATATGTATAACACATCTCGCCGGTGGCGCCGTCTTTCAGTTCAAGAGATTCCCCGGTAACAGGATCGAGTATCTCGAGGATACAGTAATCTTCCGAGATCAGGTGCATGCCTTTATACTCGGGCGCACGGCAGGAGTAGCCGTGGAAATTATGAGTCCCGCCTATACTGTCTCCGGGTTGGCCGACGCCGAATCCTTTCGAGACACCTTTCCTTACACTTTCAATCCCGAAGCCCGGCTCCGCGCCACCGGCGACGGCGAGAATTCCCAACTCGCTGGCTTCTTTGCCGAGAATTTCAGGGCATTTTTCGATGATGTATTGGGCAAAGCTCGGAGTACATGCCAGTATATGCGGCTTGCACAGATCGGCGAATTGAAGCACCCGCGCTACTCCGGATTCCGCGCCCACCGGAATAACGCATAGACCATACTCCATCATGGCATCCACCACCGGTACGCCGCCGGTAAACATGCTCAGCGCCATGGCGTGAAGAACCCTGAGGCCCGGGACCGCGCCTGACTGCCACAGCTTACGCGCATGAAGCTCGCGGTTTACCTCGATGTCGTGCCTCGTCAACGTATAAAGGGTCGGCATGCCGGTCGTGCCTGAGGTAGCGCTGATGCGATTGATTTTCAACTCGGGTGCACAGGTTATCATACCGTAAGGATTGCCGAAACGTCTTATCGACTCCTCTTGCGCCCATCGCTGATCGTCCTTGGTCATTGTGGGAATTTTATAAAAGTCATCCCAGGTTTTTATATCACCCGGTTGAATTCCCGCCTTATCGAATCTTTCTTTATAAAACAACCCGTTCTCGTAATTGTATTTTACTTGCTTTTGTAGAGCCGCAAACTGGAAATCTCTCAGCTCATCCCTGGACATCGTTTCCCGTTCCATATTCCAGAATTTCCTTCTCTCCTCCGAAGCCATTCTAAATTCCCCTTTCAATTTAAACTGAGATAATGATAGCATCCTAGCATTTATTTACTACCTTGTCAACATGCCTGATTGATCTGTAAACATATTTGACTGATTGGAAAATATGTGTATAATAGGGTAATATCGAAAGTAAGTTGAACGCCGGATTCAGTGAAATCCAGAACGGGAGAAGATATGACCAAAACCAGAGAGAAAAAAGGCCGATATTTCGAAAAAATTCAGGAGAATGACGAACCCGCGCTCGATAAAATCCTGAAAGCGGCTCGTAAGACATTTGCCGCATATCCTTTCGGCTTGGCCACCATTCGCATGATCGCCGAGGAGGCCGGTGTGGATAATTCACTGGTACATTACTATTTCGGCCTGAAGGAAAATCTTTTTGAAGCGGTATGCGAACGGATTTTCGAAGAATTCAATAAAGCTAATGAGTCATGGCTTGACGGGCTTAACGAAAAGACAATAGAAGGGCGTCTTTCTCAATATCTGGACAGATTGCTCGCATATTCAAATGAGAATCCTGAACC
>CAZDAF010000250.1:0-6041 GCA_964503115.1 uncultured bacterium | reverse complement strand
ACCGACCTGGTCGAGATCGTAACCGTCAGGCAACATCAAGCGCTGGGATTGGGGCACGCCATAGGCTGCGCGAGAAAAATCGTCGGCGATGAACCGTTTGCGGTGCTTTTGCCCGACGATCTGTTCGATTGCGATCCGCCCGCCATAAAGCAACTTATGGATGTCGCCGGCGAGTTCGACGCGCCCGCCGTCGCATTGCTATATATCCCCGACGATCTGGTAAACCTGTACGGCATGGTGCATCACGAGGAAATTCGGGATAGAGTTCACAAGATATGGGACATGATCGAGAAGCCGCCGATAGGTCAAAGCCCGTCCAACTGGTCCATCGTCGGGAGATATGTCTTTCCGCCGGAGATTTTCGATATTATCGATGAAACTATTCCCGGGCACGGCGGAGAGATACAAATAACGGATGCGATAAGAACTCTGGCCGAGAGAAGAACGGTTCTGGGAGTGGATACCGTCGGCGTTCGGAACGACGTGGGTAATTTCCCCGGATATGTCCGGGCGTTTTTGTATTATGCGGTGAAAAATCCGGATTTCGCACGAGTGGTTCGCGAATTTGTAAAGGAGAGAAAAGATGAGTTCACTTGATAAAGCTACAGTAGCGCACATAGGAATAGCGGTGAAAGACCTTGATGAGTCCATATCGCTATGGCGCGACAAGCTCGGTTTGCGCTTCGACGGGGTCGATGAAGTTCCGGGGGTGAAGGTCGCCTTTTTCCCGCTGGGCGAGTCGAGTGTCGAACTGGTGGCAAGCACCGAAGCGGGAAGTGGTGTGGCGAAGTTCGTCGAGAAGACGGGCGGCGGCGTTCACCATATTTGCCTCAAGGTGCCGGACATCCGCGCCGCGCTGGCCGAGTTGAAGGAGCGCGGCGTGCGGCTTATTGACGAAGAGCCCCGCGAAGGCGCTCATGGCCACATGGTGGCGTTCGTTCATCCGAAATCCACCGGCGGAGTGCTGCTCGAACTGCTCGAAGAACACAAGTAGTGCAGGACTTCTCCCTGCCCGACAGGAGGTAGAAAAATGACTCCACGAATAGTGGCGATTTGCGGTAGCCCCCGCAAGGACGGCAATACCGAAACACTTGTGAAGATAGCTCTCGAAGTTGCCAAAGCGGAAGGTTGCAAGACCAAATTCATCTCGCTGCGCGGCAAGAAAATCCATGGCTGTATCTCGTGTTTCAAGTGCGTCGAAAAAAAGGACGGCCGCTGCCACGGCCCGAAAGACGATTTTCATCCCATATTCGAGGCGATCAAGGAAGCCGACGGCCTTATATTGGCCTCGCCGGTGTATTTTGCAAGCGCCACGGCCGAAATCAAAGCCGTTATGGATCGCGCCGGTATGACGAGCAAAGCCAATGACGAACTGCTCGCGGGCAAGGTCGGCGGCCCAATCGTCGCCGCCAGAAGGGCGGGAACCGTGAACACTTACAGCCAACTGGCGATGTTCTGGCCCATCAACGGTATGATTTTGGTCGGCAGCACTTATTGGAACGTCGGCTTCGGCCTTATGCCCGGTGAGGTCAACAAGGACGAAGAGGGTCTTAAAACGGTTGAAGGTTTCGGGAAAAATCTGGCTAATTTGCTGAAAAAGCTTGCCAGGTAGCGGCAGGTCGAGAAGGACGCTATGCCCGAGGAAACCGCATCATCCGTGCCGAAAAAACGCGGTCTTATCAAGCGGTTGCAAAAACGTAAGGAGCCCCGAATGAAAGGCGTTGATCGTATCCTGGTGGGAGTGGATTTCTCCGAAACCTCGAAGAAAGCGTTACGCCTGGCCCAATCGCTCATCGACCCCGGCGGGACGATATATGCCATCCACGTCACACCGAATGTAGTGGCCGAGACGAAAAAATACCTCAAAGACCCCGCGGTAAAAGATTTACAAAAACGGATTGCCCAAAAGGCGATGTCGAAACTTACGAACTGGGTGGATAAATGTCTCAAGGTTAATTGCAAAGTCGAGTATGTCGCCGCTGCGGGTGATCCGTCAACGGAATTGATCAAAACGGCGAAATCTAAGTTTGCTCAGCTTATTGTTCTGGGCGTCCACGGTCACAAGCGATCCGACCTGGGGGTCATGGGCAGCACAGTGGATAAAGTTGTCCGCGAAAGCGACTGCCCGGTAGTCTGTGTTCCCACGGAACGTATCTAATGCGCCGGCATCAACGTGGCATCGGCGCGCGCCTGGGGCGCCTGTCGCTCGAGACCATCCTGAGCTGGTTCATGAAGCTCAGCTTAGCGGGCATCGTGCCATACCTGATAATCAAGGGACTTGGGCTTCTCGAAGCGGGCCGCTACCCGGAGGCGAAAGAGTCCTTTGTGGTGGCGGGCGCCGCCGTGATAGCGCTGTTCATAAGCCTTGCTCCCAGTCTAATATCCCGCAGTGCGCAGATAACATTGCCGTGGCTGGTCGATTTCGTCATAACGCTGGTGCTTTACCTCCATGTCGCACTGGGCGGCGCAATGGGACTTTATTACGTCGAGCTGCCGCTCCCATACGACAAGGTGCTTCATCTGTTCAGCACCGTTATGATTTCCGTATTGGCTTTCATGTTCGTCTTTACCCTTTATTACACAAGAAGAATTCGGCTCAGTCTCACCTTCATGGCGATATTTATTATTATGGTGGCGATGGGGCTTGGAGGTATCTGGGAAATACTCGAATGGTCGCTCGATAAAGTCGCCGGAACGAGCGCTCAAACCGGCCTTGATGACACAATGATAGACATGATCCTGGACCTTTGCGGCGGCACGATAGCGGCGATAGGCGGGACGCTGTATGCCCGCTGGTCGAAACCCAAGCATCAACGCCGCTTCGCAGTGCCTCTGGCCCAGTTGTTCGGCTACCTTCCACGCCCCTCCCGCAAAAAAGAAAAGGAACAGGAAACAAACGAATTTGAAGAAAACTCGGGCTCGGACGACGATTAGCACAAGCTCCGCTTCTCTGATATATTCGTAGTAAGCACTCAAGCTTTTTAAAAAATGGCCGACAAATTAAACGGTTGAGGAGGCCGTAAGTCGCGAAATCAACCACATCGATAACCGGTTGATATTATTTAACTTTTAGTCGGACTTAAGTGATCTTTTCTCAGGAGAACGAGCCGTCCAATGGAAAGCGATTCGACATACCGCAAACCCTCTCTTTTGCACAAGGTAAAAATATCCTACTACCGTCGTGTTAGCGACCGGAGACGATACCTGCGAAAACCACTAAGGGTGAAAGTTACGGAAAAAGTAAGTGGCACGTTCGAGCATTTCACCTCGACGAATATATCCGTCGGCGGCATGTTTCTGAAAAGTGAGCGTCCCTTTGTCGTCGACTCGAAGCTCGAGATCGAGTTCACGCTGCCCGGTGTAGAAAAGTTAATCAACACCTGGGCCCGGGTGGCAAGAACCTGCGCGCCCGGCAATCCACAAGGACATTCCCCGGGTATGGGAATCGAATTCAGTCAGATCGACCCGCAAGATCGCAAAGCAATCGATGACTTCGTCAGACTTCCCGGAGTTTACTGACCGGCAAAGCCTGGAATTTGGCAGTTACTTCACTTATTACTTAGATTGTTTGCTCCCATCGACCAGCAAGTCGACAACACTGGGATCCGCGAGAGTGGTGGTATCTCCGAGCGCTTCGATTTCGCCTTCGGCTATCTTCCTGAGGATTCTGCGCATGATTTTGCCCGAACGGGTCTTGGGAAGCGCATCCGCGAATTGAAGAACATCCGGTGTGGCGATTGGACCGATTTCTTTACGCACGTGCCCGACGAGTTCTTTTTTGAGGTCGTCGGACTTTTCGACATCGGCGTTGAGGGTGACGAAGGCGTATATACCCTGCCCCTTGATATCGTGCGGCATACCGACGACTGCGGATTCAGCCACCTTCGGATGGCTTACAAGAGCGCTCTCGATTTCGGCAGTGCCGATGCGGTGGCCGCTGATATTGATAACGTCGTCAACTCGGCCCATGAGCCAGAAATACCCGTCCTCATCCACGCGTGCGCCGTCTCCAGTGAAGTATTTGCCGGGGTATTGGGAAAAGTAGATTTCCTTGAATCGCTCATGCTGGCCGTATACAGTGCGCATCATTGCCGGCCACGGCCGTTTTATAATGAGGTATCCGCCCTCGTCGGCCTCGGTCTTTTCACCGTCCTCGCGCACCACCTCCGGCTCGACGCCGAAGAAAGGCAATGTGGCGCTACCGGGCTTCAGCGGCCACGCTCCCGGCAACGGCGAAATGAGAATCCCGCCGGTCTCGGTTTGCCACCATGTGTCCACGATGGGGCATTTCTCTCCACCGATGACCTTGTTATACCACATCCACGCCTCAGGGTTGATCGGCTCGCCGACGGAGCCGAGCAGGTGGATGCTTGATAGGTCGTGCATGGCGGGCCATTCGTCTCCTTCTCGGGCGATGGCGCGTATGGCGGTAGGGGCGGTGTAAAAAATATTTACATTGTATTTCTCGACGATTTCCCAGAATCGATCCGGCTTGGGATAACTGGGCACGCCCTCGAACATTACGCTCGTGGCGCCCATACATAACGGCCCGTACACGATGTAGCTGTGACCGGTGATCCAGCCGATGTCGGCGGTGCACCAGAAAGTGTCCTCGTCTTTGTAATCGAAAATATATTTGAAGGTTGCGCCGGTGTATACCATGTATCCGCCGATGGTGTGCAGCACTCCCTTAGGCTTGCCGGTCGATCCCGATGTATAAAGAACGAAAAGAGGGTCTTCCGCGTCCATAACTTCCGGCTCGCACTTGGCGGATATGTCGTCCGCTGAGATTTCTTCGTGCCACCACACATCGCGGCCTTCCTTCATGTTGATGTCCATGCCGGTACGCTGCACGACGATAACGTCGGTAACATCGGGGGTTTGTTCGAGCGCCTTGTCGACGTTTCTCTTGAGAGGAATGGTCTTTCCGCCCCGGAACGATCCGTCGGACGTAATGAGCATTTTGGCTTTAGAGTCGAGTATGCGGTCGCGCAAGCTGTCGGCGCTGAAACCGCCGAAAACTATCGAGTGAATGGCGCCGATTCGAGCGCAAGCGAGCATCGCGACGGCCAGCTCGGGTATCATAGGCATGTATATACACACCCGATCGCCCCTCTTAACGCCCTTTTTCTTCAGGACGTTCGCGAACCTGGATACCTCGTAGTGAAGTTGCTGATAAGTGAATATCTTCGAGTCTCCCTCCGGTTCGCCTTCCCAGATAATGGCAGCCTTGTTTTTACGCCACGTTTTAAGGTGCTTGTCGAGGCAGTTGTAAGAGGCGTTGAGCTTGCCGCCCTTGAACCACTCGATCTTTAAATCGTCGCCGAAATCGTACTCAAGCACCTTGTCCCATTTCTCGAACCACTCGACAATCTCCTCGGCCATTTCACCCCAAAACCCATCGGGATCGTCGAGTGAACGGCGATACATCTTCTCGTACTCTTCCCGACTCTTGATATATGCGCGCTCGCGCATTTTTTCGGGGACTTCGAATACGCGGCTTTCGATACTGACGGAAGTTATGGTTTTCTCTTCGGCCATTTTAATATCCTCCATTTGTTGAATACGTTTGTGTTTGAAAAGGCAGGTACGACAATATCCTTTCGCCACTTCCCCCACCTAATATCTAGTGTAAAAAGGGTTATGGGAGGTGTCAACTTGCACCTCCCTCTTCAACGTTGTTTTTTCTATCTGCTAAAATCCGCCCATGGGAAAATCAATTGCGGCGGCAAGAAAATCGATAATACTTGAAATGGCTCGAAAGGCTTCAATTTCATTTGGTAGTGTCGGCTTATCGAAGAGCATGTGCCAGTTGCCGTTGATGAACTGCTGTAAAGCGAATCTGGCGTTCGAGTCCATCCGTACAAAACGAACGCCCATTCCTGTCTTGACGCCGCTGCTCGTCAGTTCCTGGTGGTTAACCACCTCCCCGTAGATTTCAACGTATCCCGGCGGTTCCTGGGAAGGCAATTGTATATTCACCTTTGTACCGATGGGTTTGGGCGTAAACGTTTTAATAAACATTCCCCCAAGACTCAAAT
>CAZDAF010000249.1:0-6050 GCA_964503115.1 uncultured bacterium | reverse complement strand
GTTACACTATTATTGCAGAAGTGCGGTAATTCCAATCGCAAAATCCGGGATAAAAGAAAAATGAAAAGTCTTAGAACAACTTTTTCCCGATAATCGAACTTTTGAGGTGTTGCAAATGAGTACGGACGATCTGCACGCGCTTTTTAATCCAAAATCAATTGCCCTGGTCGGCGTTCCGAGAGGTTTCAAAGCCGGCGCAATGTTTATGCTCGGCCTGGTGGATCAGGGCTTTGCCGGCCCCATCTACCCCGTGCATCCCCATGCAACTGAAATAGGCGGCCTTCGCGCATATCCCCGCCTTATCGATGTACCCGATCCGGTGGATATGGTGATTGTGCTAACGCCGAGGGAGGCTGTTTGGAGCATACTCGATCAATGCGCCGCAAAAAAGGTAAAGGTTGTTGTGCTGTACACGTCGGGATACGGAGAGACGGGAGAAGACAAGGGCAGGGAAGAAGAAAAGCGCATGAGGCAGTCTGCCCGCAATGGAGACTTCCGCATACTCGGCCCCAACTGCATGGGCGTATATTCCCCGGCCTCGGGGCTGGCGTTTTTTCCGGGAATGCCTCGCACACCGGGAGATTTGGGGTTCATATCCCAGAGTGGGTCGATCGGCAACCTATTCACGGGCATCGCCGCGCAACGGAAAGTTTTCTTCCGCCACGTTGTAAGTTATGGAAACGCCTCGGATATAGGGTTGCCGGAGCTGATTTCCTACATGGGCGACGACCCGGAAGTGCGCGTTATATGCTCGTATTGTGAAGGGGTTCGGGACGGTAAGGCCCTTATAGAGGCATTCCGAGGGATAGGGGGATCGAAGCCTATAATCATGTGGAAGGTCGGCACAACCGAGGCCGGCCGAAAAGCGGCCGCATCCCACACGGGTTCGATGTCGGGCCGGGAGCGGATATGGGAAGCCGTTTTCCGAAAGCATGGAATCATCGAGGTAAGCGATATCGAGGAATTGCTGGATGCAGTCATGGCTTTTTATCATTTGCCACTGGAAACCCGTGGTAGAGTCGTCATAGTGTCAGGCCCCGGCGGCCCGGCGGTTTCTGCTGCCGATACGATACAAAAATGCGGCCTCGAACCGGCGTCTCTTGGCGAACAAACGATTCAAAAGCTTAAAACCATTCTCCCCGCCACCGGAACCAGCCTGCGAAACCCCATTGATGTGGGGCTTTCGGCAACTTTCGATCTGAGGTTGTACCTGGACTCCCTGGATGCCATCGCTCAGGATAAAAATGTGGATGCGATCGTTATATTGGGCCGTGGAGCTTCCCGGGAAATGAATGAGCAATATGTAGAAAGCTTGATCCGCGCCGGAAAATCGTCGGGCAAAGCGATTATCGCAATCGCCTTTCCGGGCATGCTCACGGAGGAGGAACTGCTCGAACCGCTCTATGAAGCAGGCATTCCCGTTTATCCCACTCCCGAAAGAGCTATTCGCGCTTATGCAAAGTTGTGGCGATTTCATCGGTTTCGTTCGAGAGAATAAGGTGCATTTTCACCGGATCGAAAACTTTACGAATATTTCTGTCCACAAATCTTTCGATAGAACCCGGTTTTTATAAAAGTGTTGCGACGACAATGGACTTTGTCTACTCTGATAGTCGGTATGGTAAGATCAAGTTCCTAACCGTCAGGCAATAAAAAAATTGCTCGAAAAGGAAAAGAAGATGACTGAAGAGATGGAAAAATTAACCGGCGCGCAAGTGACATTTAAGATGCAGAAGATAATGATCCTGACCGCCGCCATGGGTGTGGTTGTCGTTGAAATCTTCATGATTTACCTGTCCGGCGGCGGGTTGACCAGTTTGCAGGCGAATATGGGGAAATTCGCCTTGATTATGATCATGTCGGTGGTGGTGGTTGCCATTGCGATGTTTTTTCACGCCCGGTACATAAAAAGTGCCCTGCGAGAGACCGGCGATTTTTTGGATAACGATCAACCGCTACCGGACGAATCTACCGAAGATTATCACCAACGCATTTCAGGAGCTTTGAATTGCTCGCTGCGATTTCCGATCAAAGGCGCCGGACTCAGCCTGATAACATGGCCGGCAGTATTGGCGGTGGTCATGTTATTTGTATGGGTATTTATCTTCAAGTTTCCCGCCGAGCTGGTGGCCGGTTTGATAACCGGCGCTTTATGCGCGGGTGTGCTGGTCACGAATTTCCAGTTTTATATTTTCAAAAAGACGTTGCTGCCGACCCAGAGATATATGCTTTCCTTGTACCCGTCTTATTGGGAAGACGCTTCGCTTCAGGAAGTTCGCGCGGGTTTGGGACGAAAAATGATGGTCAGCCTTGTTTCGCTGATGCTGCTGGTCGTTGTAATGTTAGGCGTTCTCAACAATCTGGATGGCGCCAAGAACCTGCTATTTCAGTGGGGCGAATTTCAGAAAGTACGCCTGTCGAGAGAGTTAAATTTGTTGGATGCTACCGTAAAGGAAGCTTCAACGCCCGAGGAACGCGCGAAACTGATCGAGTTGCTGGATGACAAAAGCGGCGTCGAGTTTTTCCTGTTGGATAAGATGGGCAATAACCTGTTGCCTGTCGATCTGAATGCGCATGATGAAGCCGTTTTAAGCGCGGTGGCCAGGCAGTCTCATAAAATCAGGGAAGATTTTATAATTGTTCCCTTTCCGAAAGATGACGATATATCGTTCAGCGTTGAAGCGGGCAAACTCGGAGTCACCGCCCGGGTGGAAATTCCGGATTCGGACATGGTTATCGTGGCGGCCACCGATTACCAGCATTATTTATCGTTGATAAGCAGGATGATGGTGGGCACCGCAGTGATGTTGGTGCTTGCGCTTGTTGTGGGCGTCTTTTTCGCCAGGGTATCGTCGGGGGATATTACCGAACCCATGCGAGATATTGTGAAAGTGGTCAAGAAGGTAAGCAAAGGTGAATTGCGCGAGGATGTCAGTCTGGTCACCCACGACGAAATGGGAGTACTTGCCGTCAATTTCAAGGGCATGATGGAAAACCTGAGGGGTATGATATTAAAAATCAGGGGCGCGGCTTCCAGCGTCGAGACGGCCACAGCCAGCATTGTGGAGAGTTTCAGCACCGTCAGCGACGGTTCGCGCGCGCAATCGCATGCCGTGGATGAAACCGGCGCCTCCATACAACAGATGAACACTTCAATAAAAGGCATCGGACAAAACATCGAATCGCTCGCAAGTACCACGGAAGAGTCCAGCGCCTCGATCATGGAGATGAGCGCCACTATCAAGGAGGTTGCCGATAGCGTCGATCAGTTAAACCAATCGGTGGAGGAAACCACTTCCAGTATCAGCGAGATGGCTACCAGCATTATGGAAGTGGCGGGAAATATCGAAAACTTGAGTCGTAAAACCGAGAGCACCGTCAGCTCGGTAACTCAGATGGAGGCCTCCATCAAGGAAGTTCAATCCAGCGCCGAGGAAACCGCCGAGATGTCCGAATTGGTCGCATCGAACGCAGAGGCCGGCAAAACACAGGTGCAATCCACTATCGAAGGTATAGGCCGGGCAAGAAAATCCAGCGAACATGCGGTTACGGTTATACAGGAACTTGCGGGCAGGGCAGAGGAGATCGGCGACATCATAATGGTCATAAACGACATCGCCGACCAGACGAACCTGCTGGCGCTCAACGCCGCCATAATAGCGGCGCAGGCCGGTGAGCACGGCAGAGGGTTTGCCGTGGTGGCCGATGAGATCAAGAAGCTTTCGGAAAGAACTTCCCGATCCACCGGGGAGATAAACCGGTTGATCAATACGGTTCAGAACGGGGCGAAAGAGGCCGTGGAAGCGGTTCAGGTGGGATACGATGTGGTTGAGGAAGGAGTTACCTTGAGCCGGGAAGCAGGGGAGTCTCTCAATAAAATACTGGATAGCGCGCGCCAAAGCACTCAACAAACACGTAATATCGCCAAATCCACAATCGAGCAGGCGGATCGCGCCCGGGATGTATTGAAATTCTTCGAGGAAATTTCAGAAAGTATCAGGCAACTCGAATTGGCGACTCAAGAGCAGTCCAAAGGTTCCGCTCAAATAATGGAAAACGCGGAAACGATGAGAGAAATTACAACTAATGTCAAAACCGCCACTCGGGAACAACATTCGGGATCGAAACAAATCATCGCGGCTATCGAAAATGTTAACGAAGTAATCGGCTTCATCAACAAGAGCCAGATCGAACAGATCGACAATTCCGAACGAATCGTCGAGGCCATCGGCACCATTCGCGATATTGCCGCCCGGAACGAAGAGGGCACCGAAGAAACTTTCCAGGCCGCCGCGAACCTCTCAAGCCTCGCGGAAGAGCTACAGACTATGGTCGAGGCTTTCAAGATTGCCGACGAGCGGACCGGCGTCTGAAGGTGCGGATTTAAGCTGCCGCAATCGGGCGGTTCAATTTCTATTGGAAAGTAAAGGAAAAATGGCGCATACCGGCTCAAAAATCGTGATATTCGCCGCTATCGCCGGTAACGCGGCTATCGCCACTACCAAATTCATCGCCGCCACGGTCACGGGTAGCTCGGCGATGCTATCCGAGGGAATTCATTCTCTGGTCGATACCGGCAACGGGCTTCTTCTTCTTTTGGGCATCCGCCAAAGCCAAAAACCCGCTGATGAGAATCACCCATTTGGCCGGGGCAAGGAGCTGTATTTTTGGGCGTTGATCGTGGCCATAATGATCTTTGCCGTGGGTGGCGGCATCTCCTTTTACGAAGGCATCCTCCATTGTCTTCATCCCGAGCCGATGCGCAATATAATCTGGAATTACGTTGTTCTCGGCTTCTCGATCGTTTTCGAGAGTATATCCTGGACGGTGGCTTTCCGGGAGTTCCTCAAGCAAAAAGGGGATCAGGGATATTTCGAGTCCGTTCGGACAAGCAAGGACCCCACCACCTTCACGGTTTTTTTCGAGGACACTGCGGCTTTGCTAGGTCTCATGGCGGCGTTGACAGGTATTTCACTTGGACACTTGCTTGAGATGCCGATACTCGACGGCGTGGCCTCGATTGTTATCGGCCTGATCCTGGGGGCAATGGCAACCTTTCTGGCCTATGAAACGAAAAGCCTTCTGATCGGCGAGGCTGCGGATAAAAAAACCGTGGCCGACGTGCAAGCTTTGGCCGAAGCCGACCCCGCAGTCGCACGCTTTGTCCGTGCCCGTACCATGCACTTCGGGCCCGACGAGGTTCTCCTAACAATGGACCTCCTCTTCCAACCCGATCTGACAGTTGCACAACTCGCCAAGGCCATCGACCGCCTTGAAGAAAATATTCGCGCTATCCACCCGAAACTCCGCTACATCTACCTCGAAGCCAAAGCTGTCACCGGAGAGGCAAAGGAAGAAAGCTAGTCCTCCGTTACTTCTAATATGATAAGAATGGTGTGTGACGTGGATTACGCTAAAGCGTGACTTGTCCGCGCCTTTTTCGGTGGTAACCAAGAGCACGGACAAGGTCGCTCACGCTCCCTTGTCCATGGCACCCCACCATGTTTGTGTTACTTATCTTTTGATGTGTAACAGAGTACTAGGCTCTGCGGGCGAGCTTGTTGGCGAATATGCTGATCAGGCCGCCGAGCATGACGTAGCCCAGGATTACTTCCGCCGTTACGAGTATTTCTCCTGCCAGCGTGGTGGGTGTTACATCTCCAAAACCAAGGGTGGTGAAGGTAACGATGCTGAAATAGAACGGTGTGTACCAATTGGGACTTCTTCCCGCTTCTTCACCCAATTTAACAATCTCAGTTCCTCCAAGCGAATATGCCGCCCCAAAACTGAAAGCCAGAATCACGGACCACAGAATCCATAACCAGATGTTGTCGCCATAGCCACTGGAGATGCCCCATAAAAACATCCAGAACTTTTTCCACCAGGTTCTGGCGCCTTCCGTCATTTCTTCGAGGTAGCTCTGATCTTTTATGTAGCGAAGATCGAGAGGGCTGCACACCCCTATGTTTTCAACAACGGCACCTCGCCACTTTGTCGGGAACATAATAATGGTAGCCAACCTTGAGAATTTCGGTAAATAGTCAGGGGTT
>CAZDAF010000248.1:0-6053 GCA_964503115.1 uncultured bacterium | reverse complement strand
GAGATTGCCCGCAATGTATAAGGTTCCTTCGTAGAAGAAATTCGCGCTATCTATGACGAATGTGGGTAAATAGGCGTCGAAAGCGCCGGCGTCTATCGTAGCGCCGGTAGGTTGCGGACTATGCCCCGGCGCATCGATTAGGTCTATAAACATGAACCCGGCAGTGTCGTTTATCACCGCCGTCTGGAATTCCACCGGATCCTCCTCGGCGCCGTTCTTGTGGCGTTTGGCTATGTAGGTGTCGTCGATGGCGTAGTAGTAGACATCGCTTTCGATTGCAAACATCTTTAGCTCGTCGTAATCCAGGTTTGTCATGATGCACTCGAGTACATCAACGGGAAGGTTCTGATAAACGTTCGGGTAACCGTCGCCGACGAAAGGCTGCTCAAGCCCGGAAGCGTCTCCATTGACGACGCCCTGGACGTAAATATCGGCCCAACGATCTTCCCATGAAGGGCCGGAGTATTCGTTTACAGTATCTTCCGGGGTCATGGAGCGGTTTTTCTGCGGGACTTTACTGTCCAGCGGGCCGCCCAGATCCACATCATCATTAACCAACACGTCGCCCCAGTGGACGCGCAAAGCCGTCCCGCCGAAACTACCCCCCGTGCCGGAATACAACGCCACCGGTACGCACGTGCCGTCGAGTATCTCCACTTCGTCGTGCGCCAGATCCATACAAGCGCATCCTGTGGTGTCGTCCGCATAATCCACCCAAATTTTATCGCCGGGGTTAACCTCGAGTATGCCATTGTACGAAACGGGTAGATCCAACGCGGTTACAGGCAAACCGTCCCGGTTTCTGTACGTGGTTATTGCGATAGGGTCATCGGCGTAAAGTCTAACCACCTCACGGTCGCCGGCCATCGAGTAAATATCCACTTCGATGTATGCTTCGCCGGGCCGATTGCAGTCTTCAAGCTCGATGTATATCGCCTCATCCGGGTCATAAGGGTCGTACGTGACCGCAGGGACGAAGCTGTTGTCCAAAAGCTCGATAGAGGCTCCGCTACACAGTACCGTCGTGCTCCAGTCAAAAAAGCACATCAGATCGCCATTCGCGTCTGTCTCCTCGAGGCGTAAAGCTACACCGCCGTTGATCGGGAAGGTTTTGTTGCGAAGCCAGAAGGGCCACGTGAAGAACTCGGTCTCCTGGAACGGGATGAACGGGAACTCATCCGTTTGCGAGACATAAACGTCCGGGTTCTCAGGGTCGCCGACCCTCAACTCGGCCTGATACGTACCCGAAGTCACTATGATTTTGCCTTCGTTGTCGGGTTCATGCCCACCGCCGATGGCCCATAACGATGCGTCATAAGGGCAGGCGAGAGTCAGACCGCCGGCCGGATTGCAGAAATACTCGGGATAATTAGCGGCCCAAATATAGCAATTGCAGTCGTTCAGATCGAATGTGAATACCACGGGATCGGGGATATATCGGAAATATTCTTCCGTGTTGCTATCCCAACCTTCGCCATGATATGTGAACTCGACTTGCAACGGCCCTCTTGGAACGCGGTCGGGTTCGTCCGTCCTGGTGTTATACAATATTCGGTAGAACGGTTCGGTAATGCCCCATTCACTCCTCGCCTGGAGAGCGACCGTAAAACTGTTGGGGGGATAAGGCAATGTGCCGAAAGGCGGTATTTCTTCCCACATCGATATGGTTTCATCCTGGTATGGGCCGACACCTTGCGGCACCGTAAGGGTCGCGGTGATTACATCCTTTCCATTCGGATTCAAGTCCGCCGTTAGCGGGTTGTAATCAATGAGGTTTGAAAGTATGAGATTGTTGCAACAAGCGTCTTGCACGTACACATCTATAGGGATGTGCCGGTTCATGCACCCATAAAGAGGCGCCGGCATATAGGCTTGCATATGATCCGGTGTGCACGGCAGGAGCGTCACGGGGAAAAGAATAGAATTCACGCATCCTTCCCCTCGTTCCGGAATCGATCCCTCGATTGTAACCCATGCCTCACCGGCGGTCAGGTTCATAGGAGGCGCCCAATATCTTATAATGACCTCTCCATTCTCATCGCCTACTACCACAATAGGACCATCGTCAGTCGGGTACAGGGTTCCCGGGTCATCCGGGGGGCCGAGCCACCCGTACTTACCGCTCGCGTCGTTGTACTGTATCTGGAATTCCATGCTTTCAAAGGGAATCCGGTTGCCGCAATTGTCTCTTAATGTAAAGGTGACATCTTTATAATTATTGCATCTGCCCGATCCGTCGTCGCAAACGTGTGCAACAATCGCGCCGAGCTCCATGGTGATGTCGCAGGGATCCCCCGGAATAATGGTAATGGCCTTGTTGAGAAGCAGGTTGGGGCATCCCTCACTGGGAGGAGTCCAGGTGGTCGTTACGTTTATGAGATCGCCCGCTCGATGGGTGCTGCTTTCGAGGTAGAGCGGGACTACCGGCCTCCTTGTTCCGCCGTGGTTGGTACCGAGAATTGGGAATAACGTCGGTTCGGTTTTGTCGGGATCGTTATATATCGTGCATGGCGGAGAAACGGTTACCCCTATGTCGTTTAGTGTGGTTGGAACAGCGTCGAAGTTTTCGTTCACTTCGAATGTGTAGATATAGATATTAGCGAGCTCACCCGGAGGATTACAGACTGATAACCTGCTCGGTACGGTAACTGTCAGCGCGCCGCACGGCCCTTGCTTGACGGTCACTTCCATGCAGGCGGTGCAACCCGCGCTGTCCGTGACGGTGATTGTAACCACGCCGGGAGCGATAATGCTCAGGCTGCCGGTAATTTCATTAATAGTGGCGACGTCGGTATTATCCACCGACCATCTATAGGGCGGCGTGCCGCCTGAGGCGGAATAATCGGCGGGACTGTCACAAGGAAATTCGGTCGGGCCGTCGATGGTAATGGCGGAACTCTGATCTCCCTCACTACTCTGAGCGACGGTCATCTCTATAAATCGATACAGGTTTGGGATGCGAGGGACGGGCGGCGGATAATCCAGCATATCGGGGTCGTAACGGTAAATTCGTGTAGAAGCGCCGTTATTCGAAGGGAAATCGACATGCCAGGGGCCGGCATTACCCCAACTCTGGGTTATGATGGGAGCCTGTTGAACGAGAAGATTCGTGTCACGCGGGTTGAAGCTCATCTCGTTCCAACCGTAAGCATTGGGATTCTCGATAATGCCGTCAACATCAATGTCAGACACACACGGATTGATTCCAAGGCACGGTTTGTATATAATATCTGTCCAGTTATCGTATGTATCATGAACGTAGGATTGAGTTTGGGTTCCTTCCCTCATCCAGGAAGGACCGGTGGCTTTTGTGACCATAATGGCCGCGTTGTTGATCATCCAGTTGGGGCAGCGTTCCTCGAAAATAAGTCGCCTGTCTTCACCGCTGACAACGAAAGCCACATTGACCGGTTGTAATAAGTGGTTTGTGCCTGTCCTGATGTGAGCGTCTATGCGGATGTTGCGGGTTCTCGCGAACACAGCAACACTTTTGCCGCGACCCGTGACGCTATCCGGAGTTCCCAGCCCGTCGTTTTCAGGGAAGCCCAAAAAGCCTTTCGTATGCAAGTCATAACTATTTGAGTCGTCCCAGACGATAATACCGTTGAAATTGGCCGGTAGGATATGCGTACCGCCCGGCCCATCGTACCTGGGCTGATTCGGCGGGTTGGGCATACTGTTGTCGAGGTTTTTGAAATTGTCGAGCACCAGTAAGTTATCCGACCCACCCATGCTGCTGTCCCCAAGGACGTGTCGACCTCCCGACTGAGGGCAGCCGGGTATCGGACTTGCAGAGATAACCCACCCGCTATAGCAAGCCATTCGGTAAAAAGCATCTATCTGCGCATCGGCGTCAAGCACAAGCTCCCATGGGAAGTTTACCACGACCGTTCCCTCGAACACGGCTCCACTTCCGGACACTGTTCCGCCGACATAAACATCGCCCTTGAATACGGCGCCCGAGTTGACCGACAGGTTTCCACCGGCGTACAGGTCGCCATCTATCACAACGTTGGCGCCGTATGCAGTATTCCCGAAGGTGAACCTTTGATATTCGAGGTAGCTTGCGTTCGTCACGCGCGCTTCGATTGTGACAAGGTTGTTTTCAGAGGTAAAGTTTGGAAATGAGTTGGGCGAAGTTTGAAGTATGGTGACAACTATCTCGTCCGGGAGATAGGTGGGTTCATCCCCTGAATACACTCCGCGAATATTTATGTAACCCGGCGAGCCTTCCTCGCACATCACGCCGGCGGGGTTCATAAGGTCGTCTTCGATGTCGATGACGCCGTTGCCGTTTGTGTCGAGCTTCTCGACGCCGCCGGGCGCGCAGCTTCGATTCACCAGGTACGTCAGCGCGCGCTTGTATGCGTCATAAGCGCTGTTGAAAGTCTCATCGTCATCGCGGAACCCTGTGGAGACCCGGTAGATGTCAAACTCACCTTCGGTATTCCACGATGCCGACTCGGTCTCGCCCTCCTCGATCCCGTCCGGCAGCGTGTCGCCGTCGGTGTCGATGGTGTAAACGTCAACTGTGGGGCAAGAAGGTGGTGGCGGTGGGGGTTGTGGAGGATTCGGATTCTCATCCTCCGGCGTTTCCGGTATAAAATCGCCGCTCACGTTATCGCACGCCGCAAGCGCGATAATAAAGCAGCACAAAATCGCCGCAACCAGATAAATCCTGCGCTTCATTTCGTTCTCCCCTCCGATATACCGAAAAGCGCTGAAGGTTATTATTCTCTGTCTATACCTACATGGCAAATAATAGGTTGTACGAAATTAAAAGTCAATACCGGTATTGTTTTACCTGTAATGTATTTCCTTTATGCAGCGGAAACCTATACGAGGCGATTTTGTGCTTGGATTTGCCGCGTGGCGCAGGAATGTGCGGCAGTCTTTACCGTTGCGCGAGCGGAAATGCGCGCCTCTGATCACGAGCTTGTAACCTTCCTGATCGAACTTCTTCGGCGCCTCGGGGTAGGACTTATACCAGTCGGTGGTCCATTCCATGACGTTGCCCGCCATGTCGAGGATGCCGTATGGCGATATATCTCCGCTCCGCGACCCGGCCGGGACGGGCGACCGGCGCCTTATGGCTGCGACGGGCCGGAAGGCGTCGCCCCATGGATATACATTGAGTTCGCGCCCACGGGCGGCGACTTCCCATTCGGCTTCGGTCGGGATGGTCTTTTTCGTCCAACGCGCATAAGCCTTCGCGTCGGCATAGGAAACGTTCACCACGGGCAATTTCTTTTTCTTTTCAGGGATGCGCAGCCCCTTGAGGTGAGATGGGAGACGATGGCCGGTCTCGAGGCAAAACTGGACATACCTCCCGTTGGTTACCTCGTGGATATCCATATAAAAAGCCGGAGTCGATACTTCGTGCACCGGGCGAGTGTCGCGCGGGCCGTTGTCGCTGCCGATTTTGTACTTCCCGGCGGGAACAAGCGCCATCTCAACGCCGTCCTTCATCACCAGCCGCGCCGGTAAGGAACGGCGACGCGGCGGCAATGGCGACGCCTCAATCGACACTAACAATATCGCCAGGCAAACGAAATATGTGATTCCACGAAATTTCATCGATTCTCCAAAGGCGCCTCGATTTGACTTTTTTCGCCACTTCACCATAATAATATCATATATTTGCATGCGAAGGAATATGAGTACCTACCACAATATGTAGTGGTAGCAATCGAGAAAACACTATAAGAAGGGGTCAAGGGTTCAAGGAGTCAAGGGTTCGAGTAAAATGCTAAAGAGTTATAAAGAACTGAAGGTGTGGCAGAAGTTCTATAAGCTGTGTGTAGAGATCTATCGAATAACAAGAAAGTTTCCGAAAGATGAAAGATATGTCTTAACGTCACAGATAAGAAGAGCCGCGGTATCGATTCCATCCAACATAGCTGAAGGATATGGAAGAAAAACAACTCCTGAATATATACAGTGCCTTTATATAGCATATGGTTCAACCTGCGAATTGGAAACGCAAATACTATTGTCCGGTGATTTAGGTTATATTGAGGTTAATGATATGAGCAAACTTCAAGAAACAATAG
>CAZDAF010000247.1:0-6060 GCA_964503115.1 uncultured bacterium | reverse complement strand
AGTTGGTGGCCGATACTATGGCCGAAAATCTAAAAGTAGAGCCGAACATTCTTTTGAAGCTGCTTCTCGAAAGGGAGAAGGACAGCAGTACCGTTTTAGCTCCGGGCATGGCGATACCTCACATAATTATCGAGGGGGAGCATACCTTCGATATTTTAATCGCCCGGTGCAAGGAAGGAGTCGTATTTTCCAAAGCGGGACAGGAGGTGCACGCTCTTTTTGTTTTAGTGGGAACAAAGGATGAGCGCAATTTCCATTTGCGCGCGTTGGCGGCGATTGCGCAGATCGCTATGGACCCTCAATTTGAAAAGAAATGGATGTCGGCTAAAAACGAGGAAACCTTGCGCGATATCGTCCTGCTGGGAAAACGCCGGCGGTAAAAATATTACCCGAAATCGTGCATGTCTATGCGCGAAATCACTCGAGACTGATATCGAGTTTTATGACGGGATCGTAGTAAATATAAAAACGGCCGGCAACGGTATAACTCCCCGGAGCTGCAACATGCGCATTATCATCGGTCATGTCCCAGATAGTGGCGTACTGGTAGAGGGGTTCTATATAGGCAAGGTCCGCAGCGGAGCCCTCCAGAGGCAAATCCCCGCATCCTTCAAAGCGGAGAGTCTTTATCACGTCCCCGCTTACTTTTTTCAGGATCACAAGATCAAGGCATGGATCCAGGATGCCCCACGGAGGCGCCTGCTTTTCTTCGATGGTGTACCGGATGAACACCTCTCCAGGGATGCCGTATGAATCACAATCGGTTTCGAGGATCACGCGGTTGTATTCGTCCTCCCAGAACGCCCGGTTCGGATTGGCGGGATCGCAGTATTCCATTATTACTTCGTCCCAGACCTCGAGCTCGATGACGTTGCTGTCAATACCCTGATAACGTGCCTTGATAGTAACGATTCCGGGGGACAGGGCGGTAAAAATACCTTCTGCGTCAATGGCGCCTATTCCCGGATCGGAAATGATCCATTCCACTTCCCCGGTTTTGTCCAGAACTATCCACGGATCGAAAAATGCAGTGGCGTAGAACTGATCGATCCCGCCCACTTTGATTATGCCGTCCATGGATTGCCTGTAAATCCACAGCTCCGTCAATACCGCCTCGGCCAGAACCTCCACATCGACCTCGTTGCTCAACAGCTCTTCGTATGTGGCGGATACCTTTGTGAAACCCTCGACAAAAGCGGTAAGGAGCCCGTCGGCGGCCAGATCGGCTACTTCCGGAGAGGAGGAGTGCCATTCAACCTCGTCGGTCATGTCAACATAAGTGCCCGTTTCCGATATCCCGAGAGCAAAGAAATTGATGGTATCGCCTATGAGAAGACGCACCGTATCATACCAATAGCAATCCAAACAATCCAGTTCTTCAATAGCAAAGTCATCTACAAGCGGCATCGGGTAGTAATAACCGGGATAAATCTCAAGCGCCACAACCTCGGCATCCTCGACCGCTATCAGTTCAAAAGGATCGGAGCAGATGTCGTCCCAACAGGCCGTGACATCGATTTCACCGGGTGCGTCGGTAATCAAATTACCTCCCGGCTGGATGCCGGCTGACGATGGATCGGAAACCTCCCATTGAACCCGGTCGGTCACGTCCTGTTCATAACCGTCAGGATGGCTATAAATCGCTACCAGAGGTGTCTCGATCCCAACGTCTATCTTGCATGAACAAAAGGCGGTATCTTGGGGATCGGCCGGTGGCATGTAATCGAAACCCGCTTCAGCGCCGTCCATGACTTCCGGATATACATAGTTCATCTGGGCGCATGTCCGCTTTTCCACACTAAGGGCATTATCTGAAAAGTTTCTCTTCGAGCAACCCGAGAAAATAGAAGCGGCCAACACCAATGCCAAAAGGGAAAATAACGGAACAAACCAATAGTACCGTTTTTCCATAGCATCCACCCTCCTGGTAAAATAGAATATATACTATTGAATCAAAATACAATAGTTTGGGCTTTTTTTCGTTGAGCAGGAACTTCGTCCCTGCACCTTTCACTACACTTCGGCCTATCGGCCTCAGTGCGGGCCGGTGGCGACGTTGCTGATTCGGCTGTTCGCCCAGGCAGTGGGCCGCTTTGTTCCGCTATGCAACACTGACGACCGGGTACCCGGTATTATTTTTTCTTCCGGCTGCCGTAGTCTCCGAACGGGTCGTCGCGTTCCCGAACCGCCCGGCGGAATCCCACTTGGCGGGCGCGTTGCACGAAATCAAGTCCCTCCTGCGTATGACGCGCAATGCCGTCGAATAACGTGCCCAACATCCGGCTCGATGCAAGCCCCATGTTTTCGACTGTCTGGTTCGCCAGCAGCTTCAGCATAATCAATTGGTTGACGGGCACCTGCGCCATCCTTTTTGCGAGCGCAAAGGCGTGCTTTTCGAGTTCATCGTTCGGTACCACCTCGAGGATCAGGCCGATCTCTGCCGCCGTTTCTGCGGGTATCTCGTCACCGGTCAGCAGGTATCGCTTGGTCTTCTCGATACCCATGCGGTAAACCCACATCGCCGTGGTGGGCGTTCCCCATACCCGGGAAGGCGGGTAACCGAACACCGCGTCTTGGGCGGCGATAATCATGTCGGTGCACAGCACCATGTCGGTGCCGCCGCCGATACACCATCCCTGAACCGCAGCAATCGTCGGCTTTTTCGCATACCACAGCTTCATATACGTATCCACGAAAATCGACATCACCCGGTAATCGGCCACCGAATCCCAAACGCGCCGGTCTTTTTCGGGTTGCAACGCTTCGGCGGCTTTCTCCTCCGCCTGAGCCGCCGTTGACCAGTCGAGTCCGTATCCAGCGCAGAATGCCGGCCCCTCGGCGCGCAGCAGGATAACTCGAACGTCGGGATCGATATCCGCATCGTCTATCGCTGCAGCCAGCTCGTGTCGAAACTGTAGCGTTATCGTGTTGTATTCCTTCGCGCGGCACAGAACTATCGACCGAACGCCGTCGGTCGTCTCGATGCGAAGCGTCTCCATTCATCTCCTCCTTTTCCCGGTGTGGCGGTTTTAAGGACTATTGCATTAGGTTTCGAGAAAAAAGCAATTATTAGATTGAGTTTCTTGCAAAAACAAGGCAACCGAGCATGCTTCACCTGAGACAAGGCTTGCCTGCGGCAGGCAGGGATTTAAATCCCTTGTCTGTCGTAACTTTAAATATACCGGTGTTAAGCAAACCATTATTTTTGCAAAGAGCTCAGATCGGCTAAACTAAACACAAATTTCCCCCTATATATTTTATAGAAGGATCGCCGTTTTCCCTGCGGCATATTTTTGAAAGCGTTATGCTTTCTACGAACTCACAATTTTTTATACCAAAAAGCGTCGCGCCCGCCTTCGACGAAAGTGAGCGGATCGGCTTTGCCGCGTACCGTGCGGCCAGCGGGCTGGAGCTTGCCGCCCTTGATCGAAAATTTCCATGTACCGTAAGGCACCTCGTCGATTTTCACCTTCAGCGTGTAAGAACCGTCAACGGCAAGGAGATCCTTCGCTTTGAAATAGGATCCACCGGAAGTTTTTACAGGCGGGTTGACGAGGTCGAAGGCGTAACGGGTCCATTCGCGAGAAAGCGATTGGGTCGTATGCTCCCGAGACGTACAAATAAGCTTCTTACCCTTATCACGTGTGACTTCAACGCGAACCGAAACCGATTTGTGGATTTTGTCGCTTAACTGATGCCTCAGCCAGACTTTCCACTGAATGTTCATTTCCGGGTTGGCATCGCGGTAATAAAGATAGCCCCAGTCGCTCCAGGCGCCGTCGGTGTAGTAATAATCGCCGCCTGCGAACGGGTCGGGGCCCGATATTTTCGAAACACTGAACGGGAAAGTATAGAATTTTTTATCCTGCAGATAAAAATCGACGATGTAATTACCGGGTTCGAAAAGCTTGACCCAGCCGGAGCCGAGGTTCTCATTGCTCCTGAGATCGGTGCACTTCCAGAAGTCCATAAGAAAGTAAGGCGCTTTCAGCTTTTGCGATTTCCATTCGAACCGATAAATCTTCGTTCCATCCGCTTTTTTCACTATGGCATGACCTGTGGCGCCGTCCGGCAGAAAAACCGCCTGGATGTGGTATAACCTGAGCTTGGCATCTTTACTCAGTATTTTCACGCCGTTGAGAACCGTTGCAAACGACAGTCCCGGCGGATAAGCGCCCGCATAGGCAACTCCGACAAGAAGGGCCGTTACCAAAATCGCTCTGAAGAAATATCTACGCATTTTCATCGCCTCCCGTTAAGTTAAGCTGTTTCCATTCGCCTTGAGAGCTTATACTATACCAATTGCAACAGGCTTTGTCCACATACATTGCCACTCGAAAAGCGGATCGAAGAAAAAAAACGCCGGTGGCGTAAATCATACGTTTTAATATAATAACACTTCACTATGAACAATCTTGCCATCAAACGATCATTAAGGTTATTTTTTCCGGTTCTTGCCGTTATAACCGTGCCATTGGCGTCCGAGGTTTCGGTCTTCGCGGATTCCGTGGTCGCTATAACGGAGCCGGGCGATAAAAAGCCGCTCCCCACCTACACGCCGAACCTGAACATCATGAAAGTGGCGCACCGTGGCGTCAAGGTGCGAGCTCCGGAAAACACGCTCCCGGCCATCCAAAAAGCTATCGATATGGGATACGATTATGTCGAAGTGGATTTGCGATACTCGCGCGACGGCGCGCCGGTACTCTTTCATGACCTGAGGCTTTCTCCCAAGACGAACGGCTTCGGGTTTGTGGCCTGGCGAAAGTTTACCGCTCTAAAAAAGCTTGACGCCGGCTCTTGGTTCAGCGATGAATTCAAAGGCACTCGGATACCCACGTTTGAAGAGTGCCTCAAATCGATGCAGGGCCGGATAAACCTGTATCTGGATCAGAAAGAATCGCCGAAGCCGGAGCTTTTCCAACTGTTGAATAAATACGGCTTCAGCCGCGATAAACTCGTGGTGGTAGGGTTTTTAAAGAGATACCAGCGCAAGTTCGCAAAACACTATCCGAACGCGCCGGTCATGCCATGGCTGAGTAACGCCGCCGAAGTTGAAAAAGTACTAGAAAAATTTCCGACGGCCAGAGCGTTCAACACGAGTTGCAAATCGCTGACGCGCGATATGGTAATCGAAGCTCACCGGCACGGCGTAATGATTTTCACAAACGTGCTGAGAGTTAAGCGATCCAAAGAACGCGATTGCATGCGCCGTACGATAGAACTCGGCGCAGATGCCGTTCAATTCGACCACCCCGATGTGTTATTCCCACTGCTCGAAGAAATGCGAAGAAAAAATGCCACGCCTTTATCTTCGGAGGAATACCCACTTTAAATCGAATGGCTTATGGACTTATCTCACCCGATCTCTTCTTGAGAAGGATTCGAGGAGCAAAGGAGTCAAGGGTTCGAGTGATGGGAAAAAGATAAAGCTACAGCGGAAACCGAGGGATTATGAGGTCAAAAAGCGGAGCTAATCATTCAAAGTCCCCTCCAAACTATTCACTCGACCCATGGAACCCTGGAATCCTCGAACCCTTTATCTTATTGTTTGGGTGTCTCGCACTTTGCCGGACAGGTCGATAGCCTGGGTGACGATTTTCCTGTCTGAAACCGTAACTCTTATCCAGTGGTGAAACTCGCCGCCCCACCCTTTATACAACCTCCCGCCGGCGCCGCCCGTTATGAAATAATGAACGTTATCCTTCTCCGTATGGTTGTACATATGCTCATGCCCCATAAAGACGGCTGTGACACGATGATCGCGAAGAATTTCATGCGTTTTTTCTCCCTCGATAAGAGGCTGTTTCATTTTCCTGTACAACCCCTGCGGGAAAATCGGTATGTGAAAGAAAACGAAAGTCCAACGGTGCTTCTTTGGATCCCGGTTCTCCAGAGTGTGCGCCAGCCACTTCCGCTGCCAGGCGCCGATCCTGCGTAATTCTCCCGGCATGTTGGTATCAAGGGCTATAAACAAAGCGTTTTTATGCTCGAAAGAATAATGCGTCTTGCCGCCGGGCGGCCGGACCTTTTCAAGATACGTTCTGTGGCTTATCGGGC